>JBBILK010000017.1:9417-14856 GCA_037444965.1 Actinomycetota bacterium
GACCTCGAGCGGTCGGGTCCTCGTCCGGGCTCGGGGAGATGCTCGACCCACCGGTCTTCGAGGACTCTGGGCACTCCGTGTCGGTCACGCTTCCGATCCGAAGCGCGGTTACTTCAGCCGAGCGAGCGTGGGTACGGGAAGTGGAGACAAGGGGGCTGATCAATCCGGGAGACCGGATTCTGCTCGTGCACGCCGCACGAGGCGAGCGACTCACGAATGCCCGAGTGCGGGAACTCGTCGGCGCCGATGCCCATGCGGCACGCGGCGCACTCCAGCGCCTGCGCGACGCAGGTTTCCTCGCGCAGCATGGACGCCGGGGCAGGGCGAGTTACGCGTTGAACGAGTCGCTCGCGCCACCGGCCGGACTGCGCCTGACACGGCAGGCTCTGAAGGAGCTGATCCTTCAGCTCTCAAGCGAGGAGGGCCCGCCGCTCACGAACAAGCGCGTGCGCGAGCGGACTGGACTCGACCGGGTCGAGACCTTGAAGCTCCTCGACGAGCTGGTGTCCGAGGGCCGACTGGAACGGATCGGTACGCGCCGCGGGACGCAGTACGTTCGGACGTAGACGTGGCCTGCGACCGCCCTTTGAGTGTCCGAGCGTACGACCAGAACGAAGTCGGGGAGAACGAGAGGCTTTCGGGATGATGGGCCCTGAAGGAAGCAGGCCTTCTCGTGAAGCCCAGTCGGGGGAGCTCCAAGATCACCGAGCGGGGCCTCGTTGTTCTCGCTGACTACCCCGATCGCATCGACATGTCCGTGCTCGAGCGGTTCCCCGAGTACGTCGAGTTCCGAACGCGGAGTTCAGGACGCCGTCGGGCGTCACCCTCTCAGGCACGGGAACAGGTCGCGGTACCCGCTGACACGCCGGAAGAGACGATCGACGCTGCGTATCGCCAGATCCGAACCGCACTCGCCGAGGAGCTTCTCGCCCGGCTCGTTGAACGCGACGATCGGTTCTTCGAAGACGTCGTGCTGGACGTGCTCGTCGGGCTTGGCTACGGCGGGACGAAACTTGACACCGCGGAGCGCCTTGGCCGGAGCGGTGACGGTGGCATCGACGGGGTCATCAGGGAAGACACTCTCGGGCTCGACGCGATCTTCATCCAGACGAAGAAATGGGCGCGAGAGCGTACTATCGGGCCGCGTGAGATCCGCGAGTTCGTGGGTGCTTTGCAGGATGTCGAGGCGACCAAGGGGATCTTCATTACCACTTCGAGCTTCTCACCGGAAGCTCGCGAGCTAGCTCGAAGGAGACGCATCGTTCTCATTGGCGGTCTGGAGTTCGCCACCCGGATGATGGATGCAGGCGTCGGTGTCACCACGCTGCAGGTGTACGAGCTCAAGCGCATCGACGAGGACTACTTCGCGCCGATGGAATAGCGCGACCAGCCAGCCTGGCTTCGCCCACTCCTATCCGCCGGCGATGAACTCGGTCCAGTCGACCCAGTCTTCCTGCTTCGGGCGGGCGGAGAAGGCTTGCTCGATTCCGCGCAGGATCGCCCCGTACGCCGTGTGGGGGAGCGTGATCAGGATGCAGCCCGGATGGCGCCGTCCCGCTTCGGCCCAGCGGCGGACGATCGGGGCGAAGTGCCTCACGTTGTGCGTGATGACGACGCGCCGCTGCCCGGCCGCCAGTGCCAGCACCTCGTCGTCGGTGAGCCGAGCGAGCGACTGGTCCTGCTGCAGCGCGAGGACGTCGTGCCCCGCGGCTGCGAGCGGCCGGCCGAGATGGCGGACTGATACGTGCGCGTCGAGGAGGACGCGCACGTGCTACTCCTCGGACGTGACCTGCGTGACTCCGGCGAACGGGTACAGCTCGCGGAGCTCGGCCAGAGGCCTGCGGTTCTCCGCGATCGCCTGGGCGATCTCCTCCGGATAGCTCGCGTAGTACGCACGGGCGAGCTCGACCGCTCGCGCGTCGAGCCCGGTTTCCTCGACGAGGCGCTGGACCGAGCCGCAATCCTCGAGCAGCTCGATCAGCTCCCAGACGTCGAGGCCCGTCCCGAGCACCCATGCTTCGCGCGCCGCGTCCTCGCCGCGGAAGGCGATGCCGGGAAAGCGGCGCACGCGGCTCGCCTCCTCGGTTAGCGCCTCGACGATCGCGCTCTTCGAGCGCTTCGTTCGCCGAGCCTCCGCTTCCACGAACCGGTCGGTCGGCTGGCTGAGGCGGATGCTGAACGGCTTGGACTTCGGGCTACGGGCCACTCGCGTAGGGTAACACGCACAATACTTACACTGTAGTCGAGCGGTTCCTTGACAGCGCCGAGAACCCCGGGAAGAATGGGCCGAACCGTGGAAATCGATTTCCGATGAGGCGCGTCTCGCTCGCCGAGGTTGCCCGCCGGAGCGGCGTCTCGGTGGCGACGGCCTCCCGCGTGCTCAACCCGCACAACGACCACCCGGTCAGCGCGACGCTCCGCGAGCGGGTGCTGAAGACGGCGGCCGAGTTCGACTACAGCGTCAACGCGCTCGCCCGGGGCCTGAAGAAGCTTCGGACGCAGACCGTCGCCGTCCTCGTGCACGACATCCGCGACCCGTACTTCAGCGAGTGCACGCGCGGAGTCGCGGACGCGGCGGACGCGGCCGGTTACCTGACCGTCGTCTGCAACTCGGACCGCGACCCGGACAAGGAGCTCCGCTACGTGCAGCTCGCGTACGAGCAGCGAGTGGCGGGGATCCTCTTCGCGGGCAGCGGCTTCGCGGGTGCCGGGTACCGCAAGCGGCTCGAGCGGCAGGTCGCTGCGCTCGAGGGCTACGGGGGGCACGCGATCGCGCTGAGCCCGCGCCGCGACCGGCTGCCGGCGGAGCTACCGGACAACGTCGGCGGCGCGCGGCGCGCGACCGAGCACCTGCTCGCGCTCGGGCACGAGCGGATCGCGTTCGTCGACGGCCCGGCCGGGCTCGAGACGAGCCACGAGCGGCTCGCGGGATACCGCGATGCGCTCGAGGCAGCCGGGCTCGAGCTCGACGCCTCCCTCGTCGTCCGCGGCGACTTCAGCGTCGCCGGCGGCGCGGAGGCCATGGGAACCCTCCTCGACTCGCCAGTCCAGCCCACGGCCGTACTCGCCTCGAACGACGCGATGGCGATCGGCTGCCTCGGCGAGCTCGGCCGCCGCGGACTGCGGGTGCCGGGCGACGTCTCGCTCGTCGGCTTCGACGACATCCCCGCAGTACGCTGGCTCGACCCGCCTCTCACGACCGTGGCCGTGCCGATGGCGGAGATCGGCGCCGCCGGCATGCAGCGGCTGCTCACGTTGCTGCAGGGAGACGGCACCGGTGAGCCGCGGGTGAACGTCCACCCGACCGAGCTGGTCGTGCGAGGCTCGACGGCGCCGCCCAGGAGAAAGGAGACCGTATGACGCTGAACCTCGAGGGACTGATCCCGGCCACCGTCCTGCCGATGAAGGCGGGCGGCGAGATCGACGAGCCGGCGCTGCGCGCCTACATCCGCTGGATCTCGACGCAGGGGCCGGTCGCGCTCGCGATCAACGCCGACACGGGCGAGGGTCCCCACTTGACGCATGCCGAGAAGGTGCGCGTGCTCGAGGTCGTGGCCGAGGAGACGGAGCTGCCGATCGTCGCGGGCCTCGCGGGCCCGTTCACCGCGCAGGCGGTCGGACAGGCACGGGACTACAAGGCGGCGGGCGCGTCGGCGCTGCTCGTGTTCCCGATCTCCGCGTACCTGTCGACCCCGCTCGATCCGGCGATCCCGTACGAGTACCACAGCGCGATCGCCGAGGTTGGCCTGCCGCTCGTCCTCTTCCAGCTGCAGCCCGCGCTCGGCGGGGTCAACTTCGAGACCGAGACGCTGCGGCGCCTGATCGACATCGACGGCGTCGTCGCGATGAAAGAGGCCTCGTTCGACGCGCGCCGCTACCTCGACACGTTCCGCATGGTCGAGCAGACGCCGAAGTACCGGCGCGGGGAGTTCACGTACCTGACCGGGAACGACAACTTCATCCTCGAGTCGTTCATCCTCGGTTGCACCGGAGCACTGATCGGCTTCGGAGCGATCATGGTCGCCGAGCAGGTAGCGATGATCGACGCCTGGCGGAACGGGCGGATCGCCGAGGCGCGCGAGCTCGGCGCCCGCGTCCAGCGCCTCGCCGACGTCGTGTTCGCCGCGCCTGTCGCCGACTACCGCGTCCGGTTGAAGGAGTCGCTCGTGATGCTCGGTCTGCTCGAGGACGCCTCGGTTCGGCCGCCGCTCCTGCCGATCGGCGACGAGGAACGCCTCCACCTGCGAGAGACGCTCGCGGAGGTCGGCCTGCTCGAGGAGGTGGCCGCTTGACCGAGCGGGCGGACGTCCTGGTCGTCGGCGCCGGCGCCTCCGGGGGCGTCGTCGCGCGCCGCCTCGCCCGCGCCGGCTTCGACGTCGTCTGCCTCGAGCAGGGCCACTGGCACGACCGCGCGGACTTCCCGGCCCCGCGGCCCGAGTTCGAGCTGCTCTCGCGGAAGCAGTGGGCGTGGAGCCCGAACGACCGCGGCAACCCCGAGGACTACCCGGTCAACGACGCCGACTCGGACATCGTTCCGCTCATGTTCAACGGCGTCGGAGGCAGCCTGATCCTCTACGCGGGCGACTGGCCCCGGCTGCTCCCGTCCGACTTTCGCGTGCGGACGCTCGACGGGGTCGCCGACGACTGGCCGCTCACCTACGCGGAGCTGCAGCCGTACTACGAGCAGACGGACGTCGAGTTCGGCGTCGCCGGGCTCGGCGGCGACCCCGCCTATCCGCCGGGCGCCGAGCCGCCGCTGCCGCCGCTCCCGATCGGCGCTCCCGCCCTCAGGATTGCCCGCGCCCACGTCCGGCTCGGCTGGCACTGGTGGCCCGGCACGAACTCCGTGCTGTCGGCGCCGTACGAGGGACGGCGCCCCTGCTCGCAGTGGGGCGCCTGCCTCTGGGGCTGCCCGGAGGGGGCGAAAGCCACCCACTGGCCCGACGCGATCGCCCACGGCGCGAGGCTCGTCACGGGCGCCCGCGTGCGCCGCGTCCTGCTCGACGCGAGGGGGCGCGCGCAGGGCGTCGAGTACGTGACCGAGGACGGGCGCGAGCACGTCCAGGAGGCCGAGGTCGTCGTGCTCGCGGCGAACGCGGTCGGGACCGCGCGCCTGCTCCTGCTCTCGGCCGGGCCCGGGCATCCGGACGGTCTCGCCAACTCGAGCGGCCTGGTCGGCCGGCGGCTGATGGTGCACCCCTTCGCCAACGTGATGGGCCTCTTCGACGAGCAGCTGCGCTCGTGGAACGGCCACATCGGCTCGAAGATCGTCTGCTACGAGTTCTACGAGACCGACGAGCGCCGCGACCACGTGCGCGGCGCGAAGTGGAGCCTGACGATCACCGGCGGCCCGGTCAACGCGGCGCTGCCCACCCGCGCCGGCGTCTCGAAGTGGGGCCCCGACCATCACCTCCACGTTCGCTCATACCTCGGACGGGG
>JBBILK010000018.1:0-4919 GCA_037444965.1 Actinomycetota bacterium
ATCACGGCGCCGGCCGTGTCGAGGGCGCGGTGGTAGCCGAACGCGGAGCCGGTGAGAGCGGGCGGCGTCGAGTCCCGGATCAGCGCATCGCGGGGCGCCGTCCGGATCGCCTTGCCGAAGCGATCGACGACGCGGGCGGCAAGCACGAAGCCCCAGGCCGGTGCCGCAGCGAGGATCGGGCGCGAGAGGGCCGTCGCGCCGTACCCGCCCGCGATCCAGCGCCTGCGTCTTCCTCCCGAGCGGTCGGACAGCCATCCGGAGGCGCCGCGAAGACCGACGGCCACTCCTTCCGCGATTCCTTCGATCAGCCCGAGCACGGTCACGGGCGCGCCGAGCGTCACGGTCAGGAAGAGCGGCACGATCGGGTAGACGAGCTCGCTCGCGAGATCGTTCGCGAACGAGACCCAGCCGAGCGCCCGGACGTTCGCGGGAAGCGCCCTGCGGGCGTCAGCGATCCGCACGGGCTCGGTAGGCGATCACGCGCACCTTTTCGAGCGTGACCAGCCCCTCGCGCACCATCTCGTCGAGGACCGGCAGGACCGCCTCGATCCGCTCGCTGCGATCGACGATCTCGATTACGACCGGCAGGTCCTCCGAGAGCCTGAGGATGCGCGACGTGTGGATCCGCGAGTGTGCCCCGTAGCCCTCGATCCCGCGGAGCACCGTCGCCCCGGCGAGTCCCTGCTCACGCGCGACCTCGACGATCGCCTCGTAGAGCGGCTTGCCGTGCCAGCGGTCCGACTCGCCGACGAAGATCCGGAGCAGGGTGCCTTCGCCGTCGATCCGCATCAGACGAGTCGCCCCAGCACGATGCCAACGTACACGGCGGCGACGCCGGCAGCGAGGCTGCCGAGGGCGTTCGCGGCGGCGAGCCCGAAGGCTCCGTCCTCGAGCAGGCGGTACGTCTCGAGCGAGAGCGTGGAGAAGGTCGTGTAGCCACCCAGGAAGCCGATCGTGAGCGTCGAGCGCAGCCACGGCGCGACCTCGAGCCGGTCGACCATCAGCGTGAAGAGGAAGCCGAGCAGGAGCGCCCCGGTCACGTTGACGACGAACGTCCCCCACGGGAAGCCGCTGTAGCGGCGGCCGATGGCCCCGTCGAGCCCGTAGCGTGCGAGCGCGCCGAGGCCACCGGCGACGGTGACTCCGAGGACGGTCAGCATCGCCGAATCGGTGGTTTCCCGCACATCGTTTCCGTGGCCACGCCGATGCACGCGGCGGCGGGCCGGGCAACCATGATCGCACGTGACAAGGAGGCGAAGGTGGCGAACGGCAAGGTCGTGATCAACCTCTCGTCGGGGCCGGAGGCTCCGGAGACGGCTACTGTCGCGTTCCTCGTCGCCGACTCGGCGCTCTCGTCGGGTAAGGAGGTCATCGTCTTCCTGACGAAGGAGGCCGTCCGGCTCGCGATCCAGGGCGAGGCGGCGAAGATCGCCGTCCCGGGCTACAGGCCGCTCGCCGTGCTCTTCGAGGCGGTCGCGGCGGCGGGAGGCGAGCTCCACTGCTGTACGCCGTGCTTCAAGTCCCGCGGTCTCGACCCCGGTGATCTCGCCCCGAACGCCAAGGTGAGCGGCGCGATGAACCTGTTCGCGTGGATGGGAGAGGCCGGAGCGACGGTGTTCTCCTTCTAGGATTCTTCGCCTGGGACTCCTCGCCGTCATCGGGCACACGACCCGCGATCTCGTCGACTCGCGCCCGCCCCGGCCCGGCGGTGTCGTGTTCTACGCCGCCTCGGCGTTGCGGGCGCTCGGCGAGGAGGCCATCCTCGTCACGCGCTGCCCGGAGGACGATCGTGCTCTCCTCGCCCGCCTGCAGGCCCTCGGTCTGCCCGTCGTCTGGCACGAGGGAACCGCGCCCGTCTTCCGGCTCGAGTACCGGGAGGGCCGGCGCCTCGCGACGATCGAGCGCCTCGGCGACCCGTGGCGGCTCGCGGACGTGCGGAGCTGGATGCGCGAGCCGCTTCGCGAGGCGGACTGGGTTCACGCGGGCGCGCTGTGGCGCGGGGAGTTCCCGCCGGAGACGCTCCGCGAGCTCGCTCGCGGGCGGATGCTCTCGCTCGACGGCCAGGGGCTCGTCAGGCCCGGACGGGTCGGTCCCGTCGAGCGGGACGCCGAGTTCGATCCCGCCGCGCTCCGGGCAGTCGACCTGCTCCACCTGTCTGCCGGCGAGCTGGAGACGCTCGGGCTCTCGCTGGACGAGCGCTCGCTCCGCTCGCTCGGCGTCCCGGAGATCGTGGTCACGCTGGGCGAGCGCGGCTCGGTCGTCTTCGCCGACGACGTGGCCGAGCTCGTGCCCGCGACGCCGGTGAGAGGCGCCGATCCGACCGGGGCCGGCGACGCGTTCACGGCGGCCTACATCGCCTTCCGCCGACGGGGCCACGGACCGGCCTCGGCCGCCCGGAGCGCCACGTCGCTCGTGCACGGGCTTCTCTCGGGCCGCCTGGGCGCGTGATCGCGCTCGCGGAATGCGACGACGGGCTCTACCTCGTCGAGGTCGGTGAAACCGTCGACGAGGACGAGCTCGCCGGCCGCGAGCCCGGCGGTACGGTGCCTCTCCGGCCGCGGCCGGTCGAGCTCGCGCCCGCCTGGGCGTCCTCGCTGCTCGTCGACGTCGACGCGGCCGGCTCGACCGTCGTCCTGCTGCTCGACCGCCGCCCGCCGCTGCTCGTCTCCCACGATCTCGGCGGTGCCTGGACGGAGCGCGGGAGCGGGCTGCCGAGAGGCCGGGCGATCGCGCTCGGTCCGAACCCCGACGACGTGCTCTACGCGGCGCGGAACCGCCTCTACGTCTCGCGAAGCGGTGGGGTCTTCTGGCGCGCGGTCGCCGTCGAGCTGCCCGAGATCCGGGCAGCAGCGTGGGGGTGAGGCATTCACAGGCGGAACTCGCCGCGGGCGACGATCACCGCCGCGCCGCCGACCTCGACCCGCTCGATCCGTTCCGGCGAGCCCTCGGCTCGTGCGTAGAGCGTGCTCGGACGGCCGAGCTCGGCGCCCTGCGAGATCTCGATCTCCTCCCCGAACGCGATCAGGCCGTGCCGGGCGAGGTGGCAGGCGAGCGGGCCCGCCGCCGAGCCGGTCGCCGGGTCCTCGGGCACGCCGTCCGCGGGAGCGAACATGCGCAGCTTCCAGCGCGTGCCCGAGCCCGCGCAGCAGCACGCGTGCAGCGCCGGTAGCACGCCCTCGCGTGTCAGCCGAGCGAGCGCGCCCAGGTCGGGCTCGAGACCGGCGACCGCCTCCTCGCTCTCGAGCAGGAAGTAGACGTTGAGCGTGCCGTTGTCGTAGAGCTCGAGCGGCAGGCGCGAGCCGGTGATGCCGAGCGCCGGCAGCATCCGCTCGGCTTCGGGAAAGGAGGTCACGGTCGGCACCGGCTGGCTCATGCGGCCGAACACGATCCGGTCGCCTTCCCGCTCGAGCAGCACGGGCACGACGCCGGCGCCGGTCTCGAGCCGGATCTCGAGAAGCTGCAGCGGGCCCGCGAGCACGAACGCCGTCCCGAGCACCGGGTGCCCGGCGAACGGAAGCTCGGCGGCCGGCGTGAAGATCCGGATCCGCACGTGGCCGCCCTCACCCGCCGGGTAGCAGAACACCGTCTCCGAGAAAGCCAGCTCCCGCGCGAGCGGCTGCAGGAGACGCTCCGGGATCTCCCGGGCAGCGGTGAAGACGGCGAGCTGGTTTCCGGTCAGAGGCGTCGCGGTGAAGACGTCGCAGACGACGTAGCGGAAGCTCTGCGGCATCGGCTCAGGTCAGGCCGCTCGCGCGGCGCGGCGTCGACCGGACCGCGTGGAACTCCCAGGGCTGGATGTGTCCCCGGCCGGGCGTTCCGTCCGGGAGCTCGGGCGGAAAGCCGGTTGCCACGGCCTCGGCGGCCTGGCGCCAGAGCCGGAGGATCTCGAGACGGAGCAGCTCGCCGGCTTCCTTGTAGCCCTTGCCGTTCAGCGGCAGGCCGTCGAAGAGCATCGGCTCGCCGATCACGATGCAGCACCGCCGCCGGTTCTTGCGCGACCAGCCGAACGTCTCGAGCGCGACCGGGACGACCGGCGCGTTCTCCTTCATGGCGATCGTCGCGGCTCCCGGGTGCACCGGCCCCGGGTAGCCGAACCGCTGCCGCGTTCCCTCGGCGAAGACGCCGATCATGTGCCCCTCGCGGACGAGCTCCCGCGCCGTTCGCAGACCCTCGCGGTCGCTCTCGCCGCGCCGGATCGGGAACGCGCCCGTCCAGGTGAGCGCCTCGCCGACGAACGGGATATCGAGCAGCTCGGTCTTCATCATGTACCAGATCGTCCGCCGGGAGAACGAGCCGATGAAGGGCGGGTCGATCGCCGAGAGGTGGTTCGCCGCGACGACGCCGCCGCCCTCGAGCGGCATGCGGTCGAGGCCGTAGCCGACCGACCCGGGAGCGAACCAGTAGACCGTCGCCGGGACGACGTTGAAGCGCATGACGATCCATGCGCGCTCGACGTCGGCGCCCCAGAGCCAGGGGACGCCGTGCCGCGTGAAGAAGGTGGGGTCCAAGGCTGAGGGATGCTAGCCGAGCGATGGCGTCAGGCAACGAGGCCGAGCTCGTGCCCGACCGTCGTGAACGCTTCGAGCGCCCGCTCGAGGTGCACGGGCTCGAGCGCCGCCGACATCTGGACGCGCACCCGGGCGGTGCCCTCCGGGACGACGGGGTAGCCGAAGCCGGTGACGAACACGCCCTCCTCGAGCAGCCGCTCGCTGAAGCGAATCGCGAAGGCGGTCTCGCCGACGATGATCGGAATGATCGCCGACTCGCCGGGAAGGGGGCGGAAGCCACGCTCGAGCAGCCCGGCCCGGAACGTCGCGGTGTTGGCACGGAGCCGGGCGAGCAGCGACGGGTCCCCCCTGAGCAGCTGCACCGCCCGCCGCGCCGCGCAGACGACCGCCGGCGGCAGCGCGTTCGAGAAC
>JBBILK010000018.1:4929-11450 GCA_037444965.1 Actinomycetota bacterium
GCGGCCGCGAGCGCTGGGCGAGGACGTCGCAGACCTCGCGCGTCGAGGCGACGTAGCCGCCGGCGGCACCGCCGAGCGCCTTCCCGATCGTGCTCGTGATCACGTCGATCTCGCCGATCAGGCCGTAGTGCTCCGCGAGGCCGCGACCCGTCGCGCCGAGGACGCCCGTTCCGTGCGAGTCGTCGACGACCACGACCGCGTCGTACGTCCGGGCGAGCTCGACGATCTCCGGCAGCCGCGCGAGGTCGCCCTCCATGCTGAAGACGCCGTCGGTGATCACGAGCCTGCGCTGGCCGGGCTCGCAGGAGCGGAGGCCGTCCTCGAGCTCCCCCATGTCGGAATGGGGGTAGACGACCTTGCGCGCCGGCCGTGCGAGCCTGACGGCGTCGACGATGCTCGCGTGGTTCAGCTCGTCGGAGAGGATCACCGTCGACTCGTCGGTCAGCGACGGGATCACCGCCTCGTTCGCGTTCCAGCACGAGCCGTAGCTGAGCGCCGCCTCGGTGCCGGCGAAGTCGGCGAGCTCCCGCTCGAGCTCGACGTGGGCCGCGAAGGTCCCGCAGATGAAGCGCACGGACGCGGTCCCGGCACCGTAGCGGTGGAAGCCCTCGATCCCGGCGGCCACGACCTCGGGATGGTTGGCGAAGCCGAGGTAGTTGTTCGAGGAGAGCACGAGCACCTCCCCGCGCCCTTCCATCTCCACGACCGGCCCCTGCGGCGAGGTCAGCACGTTGAAGTGCTTGTACGTACCGGCCGACCGGAGCCCGTCGAGCTCGGCGGCGAGCTGCTCGCGCAGACGCTCGTTCACCGGTGCGCCCACCCTCCCGGCCGCTCGAGCTCGGCTTCCCGAGGGGGCGCCGCCGGCTCGGCGACACCGGGCGCGCCGGCCGACTCCCGTCCCGGATAGAGGACGGCCTTGCACGCCTCGCCCGCCTCGAGCGCGGCGAACGCGTGCGCGAAGTCGGCGAGCGCGAGCTCGTGGGTGACGAGCGGCCGCAGATCGACCACGCGGTGCTCGAGCAACCAGCGTGTCCGGTACCAGGTGCCGAAGACCTCGCGGCCGTTCACCGCCGAGACCGTCAGGTTCTTGAAGATGAGGCTCTCCGCGACGTCGATCTCGACCGGGTGCGCGGGGATCCCGAACAGGACGACCCTGCCGCCGTTGCGGGCCATCCGGAACGCGTCGGCGATCGCCGCCGGCGAGCCCGACATCTCGAAGACCACGTCGAGCTCCTCCCCCTCGTTCGCCGCCACGAACCAGGCGGGCACGTCGTCCACCTCGTCGACGCTGACGGTCGCCGCCGCCCCCATCCGCTCGGCGAGCCCGAGGCGGAAGGGGACGCGGTCCGACGCGAACACCCGCCCCGCCCCGTAGGCCCGTGCGATCGCGATCGAGAAGAGGCCGATCGGCCCGCAACCGAGCACCGCGACCGAGTGCCCGGCGAGGTCGATCTGGCCGACGGCGAAGACCGCGTTCCCGAACGGCTCCTGCAACGTGGCGAGCTCGGGAGGGAGCTTCGAGCGGTCGTTCTGCCAGAGCACCGACTCGGGTACGACCACGTACTCGGCGAACGCGCCGTCGCGGTCGACGCCCAGGATCTCGGTGCGCTCGCAGAGGTGAGCCCGGCCGGTGCGGCAGTGGAAGCACGCTCCGCACGTGATGTGGCTCTCGGCCGAGACGTAATCCCCGACGCGGGCGTGGCGCACGTCACGACCCGTCTCCGCGACGGTGCCTGCGAACTCGTGGCCGAGGGTGAGCGGCGCCCGCACGCGCTGCTGCGACCAGGCGTCCCAGCGGAAGATGTGGAGGTCGGTGCCGCAGACGCTCGCCGCCTCGACCCGGACGAGGACCTCGCCGTCGCCGGGGACGGGAACGGGCACCTCCTCGAGCACGAGCCCGGGCTGGGGCCCCGGCTTGCGGATCGCCCGCATCGTCTGCACGGCACCAGGCTATCCTCGCGGGGATGCCCGCGCCCGCGATCGAGGTCACCGGCCTGCGGAAGTCCTACGGCCAGCGTGAAGTGCTCCACGGGATCGACTTCGCCGTCGAGCGCGGCGAGGTGTTCGCGCTGCTCGGCCCGAACGGCGCCGGCAAGACGACGACGGTCGAGATCCTCGAGGGCTACCGGAGCCGCGACGGCGGCGCCGTCTCCGTGCTCGCCGAGGACCCGGCGCGAGCCGGGAGCGGGTTCCGCGCCCGGATCGGCGTCGTCCTCCAGTCCTCGGCCGTCTATCCGTCGCTCACGGTGTCCGAGATGATCGCGCTCTTCGCCGGCTACTACCCGGGGCCGCGCGAGCCGTCCGACGTGGTCGAGCTCGTCGGCCTCGAGGAGCAGCGCGACGCCCGTGTCCGGACGCTCTCGGGCGGCCAGCTTCGCCGTCTCGACCTCGGCCTCGCCCTGGTCGGCGATCCCGAGCTCGTCTTCCTCGACGAGCCGACGACCGGCTTCGACCCGGGTGCCCGGCGCCGGGCGTGGGACACGATCCGCGGCCTGCGCGAGCTCGGCAAGACGGTGCTCCTGACCACGCACTACATGGAGGAGGCGCACCGGCTCGCCGACCGCCTGGCGATCCTGCGAGACGGTCGCGTCGTCGCGACGGGCTCGCCGGCCG
Organism: Actinomycetota bacterium; assembly: GCA_037444965.1. GTDB lineage: Bacteria > Actinomycetota > Thermoleophilia > Gaiellales > Gaiellaceae > JBBILK01. The sequence goes on from JBBILK010000018.1 coordinate 7,543, forward strand.
AGCTGCTCGCCACGAACGGAGCGGTCGAGATCCGCTACCGGCGGGCGGGCGAGCTCGTCGTGCTGCGAACCGACGACGCGACCCGCACGCTTCACGAGCTGACGGGGCAGGCGCTCGCGGACGGGCTCGAGCTCGAGGGGCTCGAGGTTCGCCGCCCGACGCTCGAGGACATCTACCTCGAGCTGACGCGGGAGGAGCCGTGAGCCGGCTCGGGCTCCTCCAACACGAGCTGCGAAACCAGCAGCGTCTCTTCTGGCGGAGCCGCGAGTCGGCCGTCTTCACGTTTCTCCTCCCGATCGCGCTCCTCGTCCTCCTCGGCGCCGTCTACGGCGACCGCGAGATCGACGGTGTCCAGGGGTCGGCCTACCTCCTCGCGGGCATGCTCGGCTACGGCATCGTCGCGACCGCCTTCGCCGGGCTCGCGATCAACCTCGTCATCCGCCGGGAGTCCGGCGTGCTCAAGCGGGTGCGCGGCACGCCGCTCCCCGGCGCCGTCTACCTCGGCGCCGTGATCGCGTCGACGCTCGTCGTGATCGCGCTCCAGACGGGCCTGCAGCTCCTGATCGGGGTCTTCGTGATCGACGCCGACCTCTCGGCCTCCGCCGGGGCACTGGTTGTCGCGCTCCTGCTCGGCACGGTCTGCTTCGCCGCGCTGGGGCTCGCGATGACCGCGGCCGTCAGGAGCGGCGAGGGATCGTCGGCCGTCGTCACGGCCGTCTACCTGCCGATGGTCTTCATCTCCGGCTCGTTCTTCGCCGTCGAGCGGCTGCCCGGCTTCCTCGAGGCGATCGCCGAGGTGCTGCCGCTCACCTACCTGCTCGAGTTCGTGCGCTCGAGCCTGATCGACGGCGAGGGCGCGGGCGCGTCGCTGACGGCGATCGCCGTCCTCTTGCTCTGGGGCGCGGTCGGGCTCGTGATCGCCCTGCGGACGTTTCGCTGGGAGCCCCGCACGGCCTAGGCTATTCTGCCGGCTGCCCGTGCGACGCCTTCTCACCCCTGTTCTCGCCGCCTGCCTGCTCGCGCTCGCCGCGTGCGGAGGCGGTGAGGAAGAAGCGGCGGCCGAGCAGTGGGCGGCGGGAGTCTGCGAGGCAGTCGGCTCGTGGCAGACCGAGCTCCAGCAGATCTTCGACGACCTCCAGGCCCAGGTCACGTCCGGGGAGGCGACCGTCGAGGCGCTCCGCTCGGGCATCGACCAGGGGGCCGCCGCGACCGACGAGCTCGTCTCGACGCTGAAGGGGCTCGGGCCGCCGGAGACCGAGGCAGGCGAGGAGGCCCAGCAGGAGCTCGAGGCCCTGGCCGACCAGATCGGCCAGGTCGTGGGCGAGGTGAAGGCGACGGTCGACGGGCTCGGCGAGGCGGGCGTCACCGAGATCCTCGGCGCGCTCGCGGGGGTCGCGGGCGAGATCCAGGGCGCGCTCGGGGACGTGGAGGCGACGCTCGCGTCCTTCGAGGAGTCCGCCGACGACGAGATCCGGCAGGGCTTCGCCGACGCCGAGGCCTGCCAGCAGCTCGCCGGCGTGACGACGGGCGGGTAGGACGACCGCGCCGGCGATCGGCCTCTCCTCGCAGATGGCCCGGAATCCGAAGCACGACGTCCTCTTCGAGCCGCTTCGCATCGGCCCGAAGACGATGCGCAACCGCTTCTACAAGACGCCCCACTGCTCGAGCTTCGGCTCGGACTGGCCCGGCACCCAGGCCCACTTCCGGGCGATGGCGGCCGAGGGCGGCTGGGCCGCGATCTCGACCGAGTACTGCTCGATCCACCCCTCGAGCGACGGCCACCCGAGCGTCGGTGCGCGCCTGTGGGACGAGACCGCCGTCCGCAACCTCGGGCTCATGTGCGAGCGGATCCACGAGCACGGCTCGCTCGCGGGCGTCCAGCTCTGGTACGGGGCCGCGCACGCGCGCAACTACGAGAGCCGCCTGCCGGCCGCCGGTGTCTCCCAGATCCCCAGCGACTACCTGTTCGTGCAGTCTTGCTACGAGCTCGACCGGGAGGGAATCGGCGAGCTCCAGCGCTGGTACGTCGACGCCGCCCGGCGGGCCCGCTCCGCCGGCTTCGACCTCATCAACGTCTACGGCGGGCACGGCTATCCGATCACCTACCAGTTCCTCGACCCGTACTACAACAAGCGCACCGACGAGTACGGCGGCCCGTTCGAGAACCGGGCCCGCTTCTGGCTCGAGACGCTCGAGCAGGTGCGGGAGGCGGTGGGGGACGAGTGCGCGATCGTCGCCCGCATCTGCATCGCCTCGCTCCGGCCCGGGGCGCTCACCGTGGAGGACAGCCTCGCCTTCATCGAGCTCGCAGACCACCTCGTCGACCTCTGGGACCTCCAGATCGGCGGCGCGATCGGCGAGTGGGGCGAAGACACGCTCTCCTCTCGCTTCGCACCGGAGAACTACGAGCGGCCGTGGCTCGAGCAGGCGCGGCCGCGCACGCGCAAGCCGGTCGTCGGCGTCGGGCGCTTCACGAACCCGGACACGATGGCGGGGCTGGTGCGAAGCGGACTCCTCGACGTGATCGGCTCCGCACGGGGCTCGATCGCCGATCCCTTCCTCCCGAAGAAGATCGAGGAGGGCCGCCTCGACGACATCCGCGAGTGCATCGGGAACAACATCTGCGCGGCCCGCTACATGCAGCGGGCGCTGCTCGTCTGCACCCAGAACGCGACCGCCGGCGAGGAGTACCGCCGCGGCTGGCACCCCGAGAAGTTCACGCGGGCGGCGAACGCGGACTCGGACGTGCTCGTCGTCGGTGCCGGCCCGGCCGGAATGGAGTGCGCGATGGTGCTCGGGAAGCGCGGCCTGCGACGTGTCCACCTCGCCGACGCGGAGAGCGAGCTCGGCGGGGCGATGCGCTGGGTTCCCCGGCTCCCCGGCCTCGGCGAGTGGGGTCGCGTCGTGAACTACCGGCGGATCCAGCTCGACAAGCTGCGAAACGTCGAGCTCGTCCTCGGCGTCCGACTCGACGCCGACGCGGTGCTCGCCTACGGCGCCGACATCGTCGTCGTCGCGACGGGAGCGCGCTGGGCCGGCGACGGCCTGAGCGGCACGACCCACGCGCCGATCCCGGGTGCCGACGCGTCGCTCTGCCACGTCCTGACGCCGGAGCAGCTCGTGGTCGAGGGGAAGGAGGTCCCGGGCGACCGCGTGCTCGTCTACGACTGCGAGGGCTACTACATGGGCGTCGGGCTCGCCGAGAAGCTCGTCCGCGAGGGCAGGCGGGTCACGTTCGTGACCCCCTTCAGCCAGATCTCCCCCTACTCGACGTTCACGCTCGAGGCGCCGCGGCTGAACCGGTTGCTCCGGGAGCTCGGCGTCGAACTCCTCGCCGAGCACCAGGTCGAGCGGATCGAGCCGGGGCGAGTCGCAGGCTGCCACGTCTACGCGACGGGCCGGCCGCTCGAGTGGGAGGTCGACGCGGTCGTGCTGGCGACGCAGCGGGTCTCGAACGACGCCCTCTGGCGCGAGCTCCGCGCCGACCCCGACCGGGTCGAGGCCGCCGGGATCCGAGGTCTCTACCGCGTCGGCGACTGCGTCGTCCCCCGGCTCGTCGCCGACGCGGTCTTCGACGGCCACCGTCTCGCGCGCGAGATCGACTCGGACGATCCGGCAACGCCGCTCCCGTTCATCCGCGAGAACCGGGTGCTGGGCGCCAGGGACGAGGACTACGACCGCACGCTCCTCACGCGCCCGGCCGGCGACTACGCGCCCAGCTCGCGCGCCGGCTCGTAGCGGACGTCCGTCCTTACCGTCCCCTCACATCCTCATGATTTCCTGGTGGTACCACTCCTACCCGCACCGGCAGCCCAGGCACGGAAGCGTGTCCGGCCGGCAGTCCGCGGCAGCTCCCGGAAGGGCGTAGGTCACCCCGCGGCGCCGGTCTCAGCAGGCCTTCGTCGGGT
>JBBILK010000018.1:11468-14641 GCA_037444965.1 Actinomycetota bacterium
GGGGCGGGGCCTCGGCTCCGCCCCGCGCTGATCCGCCCGGCGGGCAGCAGCCCGGCGGGCAGACGTCGTGGCTCGGGCCGTCCTGCCCGAGCGCCCGGCGCGGCAGCTCCGGGTCGAGCCGCTCCTGGATCAGCTCCCTGATCATCGCGACGAAGGAGCGGTGGGTGCCGACCGTCGGCACGCGCACGAAGCCGAGCCCGGCCTCCTCGGCGACCGCCCGCGCCTCGTGGTCGAGGTCGTAGAGCACCTCGACGTGGTCGGAGAGGAACCCGATCGGGGCCACGACGACGTCCTCGACGCCCTGCGTCGCGAGCGAGCGCAGGTGGTCGCAGAGGTCCGGCTCGAGCCACGGCACGTGCGGCGGGCCGCTCCGGCTCTGGTAGACGAGCTCGTAGGCGGGAGCCTCCGCTCCCTCGGCGACGAGCCGCGCGGTCTCGGCGAGCTGGGCCTCGTAACGGCAGTGCCGTGCCATCGCGAGCGGGATCGAATGCGCGGTAAAGACGACCTGCGCCCTCTCGCGGCGCCCCGCGGGAAGCCGTGCGAGCGCGTCTCTCACGAGCTCGACGTACGGCCCGACGAAACCCGGGTGGTTGTAGAAGGCGCGGATTCGCAGCACCTCGGGAGCCTTCGGCCCGACGGCGGCCTGGGCAGCGCCGATGTTCTCGCGGTAGAGGCGGCAGCTCGCGTACGAGCTGTACGCGGAGGTGAAGAACGCGAGCGCCCGCTCGATCCCGTCGCCTGCCATCTCGCGCAGGGTGTCGCCGAGGAACGGGTGCCAGTTGCGGTTACCGAAGTAGATCGGCAGCGCGATCCCGTGCGCGTCGAGCTCCACGCGCAGCGACGCGACGAGCGCCCGGTTCTGGGCGTTGAGCGGGCTGACGCCGCCGAAGAGCTCGTAGTGGCGAGCGACCTCTTCGAGCCGCTCGCGGGGAACGCCTCGCCCCCGCGTGACGTTCTCCAGGAAGGGGATCACGTCGTCCATCTTCTCCGGGCCGCCGAACGAGACGACGAGGATCGCGTCGAAGAACGTGTCCGGGTATCGCGTCTCGAAACCGTCGGCCGGCGGCTTGAGGTAGTCGGCGGGCACCGCGTTACTCCTCCGAGATCGCCGCGACGGCACCCGGAGCCGGGAGGGGCGACGTGGCCGCCGCGCGCCGTTCTCGCGGCAGTGCGGCCGCGAGCGCGAAGCCCACGACGGTGACGCCCGCGACCACCCAGAGCACCGCCGTCAGACCGGCGGTGTCGGCGAGCACACCGAGGAGAGCGACCGCACCGGCGCCGATACCGATCGCGAGCCCGAGCACGACCCCGGCCGCGAGCCCGAGGTAACGAGGAAGCGCGTTCTGCGCGATCACGACGAGCGGGTAGAAGTTCGCGCCCTCGACGAAACCGAGCGCGCCCATCAGCACGAACAGGCCGGGGACGCCCACGAGCGGCATGGCGACCATGAACGGGATACCGAGCGCGAGCGACCAGACGACGACCGGGCGGAAGCCGTAGCGGTCGGCGAGGCGGCCGCCGACGAGCGTACCGAGCGCACCCGTGACGAGCATCACCGCCACCGCCGCGTTCCCGACGGCCTCGGTCGAGGCGAGCTCGGCGACGACGTAGAGGGGAACGAAGGCCTGCAGTCCGAATCCGACGATCGCACGGGTGGTCGCGGCGCCGGAGGCGAGCCCGAACGGCTTCCACTCGTTCCGCTCGGCCGCGCCGGCGAAAACGGTCGCAGCGCCGTCGGCCGGGCGGAACCGCTCGAGGTACGCGAGCCGCACGAGCACCGCGACGCCCGCTCCTGCGATCACCGCACCGACGAGCGGCGTTCCTGAGAGGCCGAGGAAGACGACGACCGGCGTCACCAGGATCGGGCCGAGCGCGAACCCGATGTTGCCGCCGACCGCGAAGACGCTCATCCCCGCGCCGCGCCGCGCGGCCGAGACGTAGCTCGCGAACCGGACCGCCTCCGGATGGAACGCCGCCACGCCGAAGCCGCCGGCGAGCAGAGCCGCCGCCGTGGCCGCGTAGCTCCCGACGAGCCCGGTGACGGCGAGGCCGCCTCCGGCGAGCAGGAGACCGGCGGGCATCAGCCAGCCCGCGCGCACGCGGTCGGCGAAGATCCCGAGCAGCGGCTGCAGGAGCGACGAGCCCAGGCTCGCCATCAGGAAGAGCGCCCCGGCGGCGGCGTACGAGTAACCGCGGTCGCGGATCAGGAAGGGCAGGAGCGCAGGGACGCTGCCCTGGAAGAGGTCGGCGGCGAGGTGGCCGGTCGAGAGGACCGCGATCCCACGCCGGTCGACGCCGTCGGGAAAGGCGAGCCGGGCGAGGCGGGCGCGCATCCGATCAGCCTAGCCGGGCGTCCCGGCTTCACGATCGGAACATGCTGCGGGCGATCACGAGCCGCTGGATGTCGCTCGTGCCCTCGTAGATCTCCTCGAGCTTCGCGTTGCGAAGCCAGCGCTCGGCCGGGTACTCGCGCGAGTAGCCGTTCGCGCCGAGCGTCTGGACACACGCCCAGGCCGCGTACCAGGCGGCTTCCGACGCCGCGAGCTTCGCCATCGACGCCTCGGTCGCGAACGGCTCGCCCGCCTCGGCGAGCCGGGCGGCGTGGTGCGTCATCAGCCGCGCCTGGTCGAGGCGGAGCTTCGCGTCGACGAGCCGGAACGAGACGGCCTGGAACTCGTGGATCGGCTTGCCGAAGGCGTGGCGCTCCTTCGCGTACTCGACGGCGAGCTCGAGCGCGGCGCGGCCGATGCCGAGCGAGTTCGCGGCCAGCGTGATACGCGACTCGTCGAAGTAGCGCATGAGCCCGTAGAAGCCCTGCCCCTCCTCGCCGATTCGCCGGTCGGCGGGCAGGAAGCAGTCCCGGAAGAAGAGCTCCCCCGCCGGGTAGCACCGTGTCCCCATCTTCGGCAGGCTGCGCCCGATCTCGAAGCCGGGATCCCCCCGCTCGACCACGAACGCGGTGATCCCCTTCGCGCGCGTGCCGGGGGCGACGGTCGCGAAGACGACGTGGAGATCGGCGACGGGGACGTTCGAGATCCACACCTTCCGCCCGTTGAGGACGTAGCCGCCGCCGACGGGCTTCGCGTGCGTCTTGATCGCGGCGGCGTCAGAGCCGCACTCGGGCTCCGTCAGCGCGAGCGCACCAACCGGCGGCTCGGGGCCGCAGAGCGGCC
>JBBILK010000019.1:0-1062 GCA_037444965.1 Actinomycetota bacterium
TCGCCAACATTGCTGTGGGACGGCGGATAATCGCCCTTCCGCAATCGGCTAGCCATTTCTCGATTGTCTCGACGCGGCCGGCTGCCAGGAGGCTGTCGGCGGCATCTCCGATGATCTCCGCGGCCAGGTCGAGGTCGGCGGAGCGCATCGCCAGCCCAAACGCTTCGTCCCAGAGCGCCGTTGCCCTCGCGTGGTCGAGCAGGCGCTCTCCGAGGGTGCGTGCTGTATCCGGCTCTTCCTGCTCGAGCTTCCGGCGCAAGAAATCCCGGAGGAGCGGGTGAAACACGTACTCGTCGGGACGGGAGTTCTGGAGCAGCCCTTCGTCCAGGAGCTCGTCGATGAGGGTCTGTGGATCGCCGATCTCCAGGACCTCGTGTGCGAGTCCCGCGCTGATCGCCTGAGGAATGGACGCCGTGAGCATGAACCGCTGGAGCTCGGGCGGCTCGCGGCGAAACACCTCCTCCGCGAAGTAGCGAAACAGGCCGTCCGACAGTCGCTCCGTCGGGATCTCCGCCGTCACGGAGAGAGCGGCCAGGCCGATCAGCGCCGGCCAGCCCTGTGCCTGGGTCACCAGCGTCCTGACCGCGTCACCCGGCTTCCCGTCGAGAACCCGGGCAGCCTCCTCGTTCGTCATCGCGAGCTGCTCCTTCGAGATCTCGAACAGCTCGCCCGAGAGGACCCGGCGGGCCGACGCCCAGGCGGGCCGGCGCCGGGTCGTGACGAGCACGCGCACCGGTGCCAGGGTGAGGAGCCAGTCCATGAACTCCTCGACAGGTGCGGAGTCGATCACGAGGTGGTAGTCGTCGATGACGAGCCACGCATCCTCCGGCCAGTCCGCCAGGTCCTCGGCCAGAAGCTCGGCCAGTGGGCGGACGGCCTTCTCTGGCGCCTCGGCGACGTGGAGCCGCTGTCGCAACCGGTCACCGGAGCCGGGCGCGATCGGCTGGACGACCTCGACGACGCCGACCGAGAACGCGGCCAGATCGGCCGAGGCCGCAGTCGCCCGGTACCACGCAACGGCGGGATGGTCGGCAAGCCACTCACAGGCGAGCGACGTCTTCC
>JBBILK010000019.1:1072-1317 GCA_037444965.1 Actinomycetota bacterium
GCCGGAGCGATGAACACGACCATCCGCGCCGGCGTCGTGTCGAGCATGCGCGTCAGTCTCGGCCGCGGCGTGTGGCGGCGGTGGAGAGGGGGGACGCTCATCAGGGGCCGCACGTCCACCGGGGGCTCCATTCGAACCGGGGCCCCTGAGAGTAGCGCGAATCGACGGGAGCCGGGGGCCGTCCAGGGGAGAGTCCCCGTGCCCGCGATGCTCTCGCGGGCACGGGGTGCCGTCACCCCCGGGCC
>JBBILK010000019.1:1378-14573 GCA_037444965.1 Actinomycetota bacterium
GGCCGAGGCTCATGGGGTCTTCACCTGTGACCGACCTGTAGGCAAGGGGCAGGTACCGGCGACGGGTCACGCCGAGCTTCGTCCGCAGCGCGTCGCAGTGGGCCTTCGCGGTGCGCGCCGTAACGCCGAGCCGGCCGGCGATCTCCTCGTTCGAGCAGCCCTCGGCGATCAGCTGGATCACCTGACGCTGCCGGTCGGTGAACCTGATCTTGCGGTCGAGCGTCGCCATGCAGGCGCGATGCTCTCAGAGCGGGCGAACGCTGCCTATTCCCCCCGGGACGTATCTTTCGATCTACACCCTTCGGTCTAGAAACGCGGCCTCGTGGCCGGCCGCGTTCACGGCTCGCAGCTCCTCGGCCGCGAGCGCCCCGATCCGGTGCAGCAGCTCGAGCTCGTCGGAGAGATGGGTGTGCATCATCTCGGGGCCGTCGGTCGCGATCGTGTACCGAACACCGCGGTCGGTGAGGGTGCGGACCGTGTCCCGGATCGCCTCCGCGTCCGGAAGCGACTTCGTGAGCAGGTTCGACGTGGGGCAGATCTCGAGCACGATGCCCGCGTCGCGAAGCGCGCGCATCGTCTCCTCGTCGCCGGCGGCGAGGATGCCGTGCCCGATCCGCTCGGGTCGCAGCGTCTCGATGACCTCCCCGATCTCCGCGAGCCCGTCGGCTCCGCCTTCTTCACCGACGTGGATCGTGACTCCGAGCCCGGCAGCGCGTGCCTCGTCGACGAGAGGAGCGAGGTCGCGGTAGGGGAAGCGTCCGGGCGCCGGCCGCGGCCCGGCGATGTCGATCCCGACGATCCCGCGCGGCGCCCAGTGGATGGCCTTCTCGACGATGATCGCGTTCAGCTCGGGCGTGAACGTCCTGTCCATCATCAGGATCAGCCCGGCCCGGACTCGCGGGTACTCGAGCTCCGCCCGATCGAGGCCGCGGATCGCGGCCAGGATGATGTGATCGAGGTCACGCTCACCGCCCCGGTTGCGCTTCGCCGGGTTGAAGCGGATCTCGAGCGTCGTGATGTTCTGGCGGCGGTACGCGCCCGAGATCGTGCCGTGGACCGACCGCTCGATCGCGAGCGGGCTCGACTGGATCAGCTCCGTCCACTTGTAGATCGCGTCGAGCTCCGGAAGGCCGTCGACGCCGCGCGGATCGGCGATCGTGACGAGCCTCTCGAAGTCCCAGTAGTCCTTGACCGGAAGCGCGATCCCCTGCTCGTGCGCAAGCGTCCACATCACCGACGGGTGCACGGAGCCGCCGAGGTGCGTGTGCAGCTCGGCGAGGCCTTCGGCTCTGATCGCAGCGACGACGCCGGGCATGGGCAGCCAGTGTAGAGGCGGGAGAGAGGGGAGAGGGGGCGGCGGCTCAGCGCGGGCCGCCGCCCCGGCTGCGATCAGGGGTGATTGCCGTCATCTCCCGTCGCAGGAGGAGGTGGCTCCTCACCCTCTCTATCGGTCGCGGCCGCGGGCGGCATGAGCGCGAGCCGAGGCCGCTGGCGCCCGGGTCGGGGCGCGGCGCCCGAGGAGGCGGGCATACTCTCCGCCGATGAAGGTCGGCATCGTCGTCCCGTTCTCATGGTCCTACTGGGGCGGCGTCGTCGACCACGCCGACAATCAGGCGAAGACGCTGATCGAGCTCGGCCACGACGCCCGGATCATGATCGGGAACGACCCGAGGGGGCGGTTCACGCACCTGCTGCACCCCCGCGAGGGCCGCGGCGTGCCGCTGCCCGACTACGTGATCCCCATCGGCCGCACGGTGATCATTCCCGCGAACCACTCGCTCTCGAACATCTGCCTGACGCCGCAGGCGATCCTCCGGATGAAGCGGGTGATCCGGCAGGAGAGGTTCGACGTCGTGCACGTCCACGAGCCGCTCGCGCCGCTCATCTCGACAGCCGGGCTCTACTACCCCGATTGCCCGATCGTCGCGACCTCGCATGCGTCCGGCGGGCGCTGGTTCTTCTGGGGGAAGCTGTTCTGGGGCGTGCTCACGTCGCGCATCGACCACCGGATCGCCGTCTCCGAGCAGGCACGCCTCGCCGCGGAGCCGTACGTTGGCGGCCCGTTCGAGATCATCCCGAACGGGGTGGAGCTGCCGCCTCGGCCCGCTGCCGGAGGACGGCTCGAGCGTGTCGTCTTCATCGGCCGGCACGAGGCCCGCAAGGGGCTTCCGGTGCTACTCCGCGCCTGGCCCGAGGTGGCGGCCCGTACCGGCGCCCGCCTGCGGCTGATCGGCGCCGATCCCCTGTCCGTCCGCTTCCTCATGCGCCGGCTCGGAATCCACGACGAGCACATCGACGTCCTCGGCCTCGTTCCCACGGAGACGCTGCTCGCCGAGCTGCTCACCGCCAAGGTGCTCGCAGCCCCGGCAGTCGGCGGCGAGAGCTTCGGGATGGTGCTGACGCGCGCCTTCGCATGCGCGACCCCGGTCGTCTGCTCCGACATCTCCGGGTATCGCGAGGTCGCCGGGCCGGAAACGGGCATCCTCGTTCCGCCGGGCGATCCCGAGGCGCTCGCCGAAGCCCTCGTCGGGCTCCTCGGAGACGAGGCGCGGCGGCGCACGCTCGGTGAGCGCGCCCGCGAGATCGCGGAGGAGCGGTACTCCTGGGCGCGAATCGCCGAGAGGTTGCTCGGCGTCTACCATAGAGTGATCGGCGCTCCTCTCGCTCAGCCGGCGGCGGCAACGTGATCGGCTGGCTCCTGCACACGCGGCAGGGCCGCCTGAGCCTACTCGCGTCCGCCGTCACTGCCCTCGGGCTCGTCCTCGTCTGGCGCGCACCGGACCTCGACGTCGTCGGCAGGGCGTTCACCGAGGTCGGCTGGGAGTGGGTCGCGGCCGCGATCGGGATGAACCTGGTCTCGGTCGCCTTCCGCGCGATCGCCTGGCACATCGTCCTCAACCAGGCGCTGCCGCGGCCTCACGTGCGACACCGGCACGTGTTCTCGGCGTTCTGCGTCGGCCTGCTCGGCAACGCCGTCCTGCCCGGACGGGTCGGGGAGGTCGCGCGCATGGCCGTTCTCGCCCGGTACGTGCCCCACGGGCGCACCACCTGGGCCTCGATCTTCGGCTCGACCTTCGCCCACCGCATGTTCGACGTTCCCCCGACGATCGGGCTCGTGCTCTACGTCCTCTTCGCCGCCCGGATCCCGCAGTGGGCGATGCCGGGCGTCGAGGTCGTCCTCGGCATCGGCGCCGTGCTCCTCCTCGCCGCCGTCCTGCTCGCCTGGCGCTACCGGCACCACCACGGGCAACCCGAAGGCGCCGGGCGCCTGCGCCGCCTCTGGCACATGTCGATCCGCGGCCTTCGCGTGATGCACTCCCCCGGCCCGGCGTTCGCTGCGGCGTTCTTCCAGGTGCTCGCATGGACCGCGCAGCTCCTCGCCGTCTACCTCGCGTTCGAGGCGTTCCAGATCGACGCCCCGATCGAGGCGGCGGCGCTGGTGCTCCTCGTCGCCAACGTCGCGCTCGCCTTTCCGCTCTGGCCCGGGAGCATTGGCCTGTTCCAGGCGGCGGTCGCTGCCGCCCTCGTTCCCTACGGAGTCGCCTACCAGCACGGCTTCGCGTACGGGATCGGTCTCCAGATGATCGAGATGTCGGTCGGCGTCGGTCTCGGCCTGCTCTACCTCGCGCGCGAGGGCATCTCGTTCGCGATGCTGAAGCAGATCCCGAAGGTGACGCCGGAAGAGGTGGAGGAGGAACTCGAGGACCTCGATCAGCTCGGCAGGGAGCGCGCGCCACTGCCGGCCTCTCCCGCCGGGCGCCGGAGAAAGCCGGTCGCTTCCGAGACCGGCGTGTGAAGGTCGTCTGCTGCCCCGATAGCCTGAAGGGAGTGCTGCCGGCGGCCGGAGCGGCGGCCGCGCTCGCGGAAGGGTTCCGGCGCGTCCCCGGGGTCGAGCCGGACGAGCTTCCGCTCGGCGACGGGGGGGAGGGCACCGTCGACGCGCTTGCCGCGGCGCTCGGAGGTGAATGGCGTACAGCGGCTGTTGCCGACGCGCTGGGGCGGCCGGTCGAGGCGCGCTTCCTGCTCCTTCCCGCGGGGCGTTGCGTCGTCGAGTCCGCCCAGGCGATCGGTCTCTGGCGGCTTCGTCCGGAGGAGCGGAACCCCATGCGCGCGAGCTCGTTTGGTCTCGGTCAGCTGCTGCTCGCCGCGCTCGAGGCCGGCGCACGCGAGATCCTCGTGACGCTCGGCGGCAGCGCCACCGTGGACGGTGGGGAGGGATTGCGAGCAGCGCTGGCCGGCCGGGGTCTCGGCGACGTTCGCCTGCGCGCTGCCTGCGACGTGCGCAACCCGTTGCTCGGCGAGCGTGGCGCGGCCCGGGTGTTCGGGCCGCAGAAGGGCGCGACGCCGGAGCAGGTCGAGCAGCTCGAGCAGCGGCTGGCGGCGATGGACCGCCTACAACCCTACGCCGACCTTCCCGGTGCCGGCGCCGCAGGAGGGCTCGGCGCGGCCCTCGCTGCGCTGGGCGCCGAGCTCGTGTCCGGAATCGAGCTGGTGCTCGAGGCCGTCGGCTTCGAGCAGCGGATCGCCGGCGCGGCGCTCGCCGTCACCGGCGAAGGGCGGGTCGACGCGACGTCGGCCGAGGGGAAGACGCCGGGTGGCGTCGCTTCAGCCTGTGCGGCCGCCGACGTACCGTGCGTCGTCTTCGGCGGGCTGGTCGAGGCCGGAGCCGCCGCCCTCTACGGGCTCGGCGCGAGCGCGATCTTCCCGCTCAGCGGCCGGGCCGAGCGGGCCCGCGACGACCTGTGCGAGCTGGGCGAGGCGCTGGGCAGGCTCCTCGTCGCCCTCAGTCCGGGCTGATGACGGGCGGCGCTAGAGTGCCCCACCCGCCGCGGGCGGAGCGCTCGCGTCGACGCCGCCGTCGCCGATCTGCTGGTTCGCGAGGTACTGCTCCGCGAGCAGGAGGTTCAGCGAGGCGGCGCGCTGCACCATCGCGAGCAGGTCCGACATGCTCGAGACCTCCTCACGCTGCTCCTTCAGGAACCAGTTGAGGAACTCCTCCGCGACGAGGTCACCCTCGGCTCGGGCGAGGCGGGCAAGCTCGGTGATCTGCTCGGTGACGCGCTTCTCCTGCTCGAGCGCGAGGGCGACCGGGGCCACCGCGTCCTCGAACTCGGACTGCGGCGCGGCGATGCCCGGAATCGCGACCGGGAGGTCCGCGTCGAGCAGGTACTCCACCATCATCATCGCGTGGTTCCGCTCCTCGACGGCCTGGCGGTAGAAGTGGGCGGCGAGGTTCGGGAGCGTCTCTGCGTCGTAGTAGACGGCGATCGCGACGTACTGCTGCGAAGCTTCGAACTCGCGGCCGATGTGCTCGTTGAGCGCGGCGGGAAAGCGTCGTTTGGCCATGCCGGCCACTCTAGCAGCGGGCCCGTTCCCGGCGAGCGTCAGGGCTGGCTGTCCGTCGGAGGCTCCTGCTCGGACGCTCCACCGGCGGCCGCGAGCTCCTCGACCCGGCCCTGCGCCTTGTCGAGCTTCGAAACGCAGAGGTGGTACAGCGCTTCGCCCCGCTCCCACAGGTCGAGCGCCTCCTCGAGCCCGGCATCCCCGCTCTCGAGCTTCGCGACGATCCGTTCGAGCTCCGCCCTCGCCTCCTCGAAGGTCGGCTCGTTCGTCACGGCGAGACCTCCTCGACCCGGGCGCCGAAGCCGCCTGCGCCGAGCTCGACGGCCACCCGGTCTCCGGGTGCGAGCGCGGCGGCCGCCCGGACGATCTCGCCCTCCCGGCGGACGATCGCGTAGCCCCGCTGAAGCGTCGCCGCCGGAGAGAGAGCCCGCAGCCGCCCCTCGACGGAATCGAGCCTGGCCCGTGAGCGCTCGAGGAGCAGCGCCGGGGCCCGGCGAAGTCGCTCGCGATCGGCCTCGAGGGCGGAGCGCTTCCGCTCGAGGAGCAAGGCCGGGGCGCGGGCCAGCCTGATCCGGTCCTGCTCCAGGTCGCGGAGCGCCCGGTCGGCTCGCCTTCGCGCAGCCGCGGCGACACGGGCCCGCAACGCGGCCAGCGTGTCCGTCAGCTCCGCCCAGTCGGGGACGACGAGCCGCCCCGCCGCCGTCGGCGTCGAAGCCCGGACGTCGGCGGCGAGATCGCAGAGCGGCACGTCCTGCTCGTGACCTACGGCCGAGACGACCGGCACCGGGCAGGCCGCCACGGCCCGGACGAGCCGCTCGTCGCTGAACGGCAGCAGGTCGTCGAAGCTGCCGCCGCCGCGGGCGAGGACGATCACGTCCACGCCTGCTTCGCAGACTCGCTCGAGCGCACGGGCGATCGACGCCGGCGCCCGGGGGCCCTGCACCAGCGTCTCGGCGACGAGGATCCGGGCCGGCGGGTAGCGGCCCTGGATCGTCGCGATCACATCGTGTCTCGCGGCAGCGTCGCTGCCCGTGACGAGACCGATCAGGCGCGGGAGGAACGGCAGCGGGCGCTTGCGCTCGGGCGCGAAGAGACCCTCTGCTGCGAGCGCGCGCTTGAGCCGCTCGAGCCGCAGGAGCGCGTCGCCGATACCAACCGGCTCGATCGTGAGCGCCCGCAGCTGGAACGTTCCCCGCTGCTCCCAGAGCTCCGGCCGCCCGTAGACGTGCACGAGCGCACCGTCCGCGAGCTCGAGGCGCAGCGCGTCGAAGCCGGCCCGCGGCATCGTCACGGGCAGCGACGAGTCGCCGGCGGGATCCTTGAGCGTGAAGAAGACGGTCTGCCAGCCGGGCTGGCGCCGGAGCTCCGTGACCTCGCCCTCGACCCACAGGGTGGGCAGCCTCGCAATCCAGGAAGCCACCCCGCGGTTGAACGCGGACACCGTGTAGACCTTCCGGTCACCGTAGACGAGCGGCTCCGCCTTCACACGCGGAGAGTAGCGGCGCGACGCTACAGCAGGATCTGGGCGGCGATCTCGGGGGTGCAGCCCTGCTCGATCAGCTCGACGGCGTCGTGGAGGTCGGCACCGCTCTCGGCCACGCGCTCCGCGAGCTCGATCGGGTAGCCCGCCTCGATCAGGACGTGGAGCCTCCAGCTCTGCACCTTGACGCGCTCGTCCTGCTCCGGCTCGAGAGTCTGCATCTCTTCCATGGCAGCGTAGGGTTTCTCTTTCCGTTCGACGAACCCTGCGCGAAAAAGTTCACGCGTTCGTGCCGCCGAGGGCGCGTTCGCGCTCGATCGCTTGCTCAGCAGCCCTCAGCGCGCGCTCGAACTCGCCGAGCTTCGTCGAGAGCTCGTCCTCGACACGAGCCTCGAAACCGGCGAGCCGCTCGTTCGCCGCCTCGAGGGAACGCTCGAGCCGCTCGGTCAGGGCCTGGATCCGCTCGTTCGAGATCGCGGTCTGTGCCTCGGCGGCACGCACCACATCGTCGATCTGCCGCTGGAACTTCGCAGCCGACGTCTGCGCCGCCTCGGCGATCCGGTTTCCCACCTCCTTCTCGGCCGTGCGCGTGAACGTCTCCATCTGCAGCTCGAGCTCACGCCCGAGCCGCTCGGCGGTGCGCTCGCGCGACTCGCGGATCTGGGCGTCGAACCGGCGCTCGGCCTCTTCGCCGAGCCGGTTCACCGCCCGCTCCAGCGAGCGCTCGAGCTGCTCCAGGTGACGGCGCTCGACCTCCGCGAGCGTCTGACCGAGCGCCGCCCGCAGCTCGCCCTCCTCGCGCTCGATCTGCTCCCGCATCGATCGCTCGCGCGCCCGGAGGCGTTCGCTCACCTCGTGCAGCGCCCGCCGCCGCTCCGCGGCGTGGGTTTCGATCTCCGCCTGCATCGCCTCGAACGCCTCGTGCGCGCTGCGCTCGATCTCGGCACGGATGCGCGCGATCGCGGCGTCCTGCTCTTCCTCGAGCGCCGCCACCTCGGAGGCGTGGTCGGCGAGCCGCGCCTCGTGGCTCTGGAGCGCCTCGGCCTGGCGGCGGATCAGCTCCTCGAGGCGCGCTTTCAGCTGCTGCTGTGCTCGCTCGAGGTCGCCACTCCACGCGGTGAGCCGGCCTTCGAGCCGCCTCTGGCTCTCCGTGACCGCGTCTGCAAGCTCGGCCCGCACGGCCTCCGCCTGGCGCTCAGCATCGGCGCGCCGCTCCTCCCGGAGGCGCTGTTCCTGCTCGAGCAGCAGATGGCCGGTCTCGGCCCTCTCTCTCGCGAGCGTCCGCTCGAGCTCGACCGCACGGGTGTCCGCGTGGGCGGCGAGCGTCTCGTCGAGGCGCTGGAGCATCCGCGCCTCCGTCTCCTCGAGCAGCCGCAGCCGCCGCAAGCCGCGAGCGAGACCGAGTGCCCCCGCCTCGGCGGCGGCGGCGGCGACGAGGCCGCCGAATGCGACGGCGACCGGCTCCCATTCCCAGGTCCCGGCCGCGAGGCTGATCGCGAGGACGACACCGGCGAAGCCCGCCGCGCCGACGAGCCCGAGGACGGCTGCGACGAGCAGGCGGTCGGGCACGCGGCGCAGGACGACGCCCGCGAAGGACGCCGCCACGACCGCGACCCCGGCCGCGAGGAGGATCTCGAGCGCGGCGACCATGGCGGCATGGTAGGCAGCCGGGCGGGCCCGCCGCCACCCGCCCGTCAGCGCCGCGCCCGAAGGCGAGCGAGGGTCACCTGGGCGATCCGGCCCGCGAGGACGTCGGACGCGGTCCCGATCCCCGGCCCCGAGGTCATCACGGCGGCGACGAACGCGCCTCCCTGCCAGAACAGGATGCCGTTGTCGTGGCGAGCGGTCGAGATCCAGCCTGCCTTGTGCGCGATAGCCGTTCCCGGCGGCAGGAAGCGGTCGAGCTTGCCGCGGTCGTTCACGTGCAGCAGCAGGTAGAGGAGGTAGCGGGCCTCGGAGGCCGAGAACGCGCCGCCGAAGTGCCGCACCAGCGGGCCGCGGCCCGCAGCGGCGAGGTAGACGTACTCGAGCAGGCGGCCGAGGTCGGCCGCCGTCGTGTACTTGCCGTGAGCGGCCGCCGGCAGCCGGGCGGCGACTGCTGCGCCCGCGCGCCCGGCATCGTCGTCCTCGCCGGTCTCGTAGCCGCCGTACATCTCGCTGTCCACGAGGCCGAGCGTTCGCATCATCGCGTTGACGCGAGCCGAGCCACCGCTCGTCGAGCCGCCGAACAGGACTTCGAGCTGATTCGCCGCCTCGTTGCTCGACTCGATCACTGCGGCGCGAAGGAGCGCGTCCAGCCCCGAGCCACGCGCCGGGGGCCCGCGCATGCTCCGCAGCGCCTCGACGGCGATCGCGAGCTTCAGGGTCGATCCGGCCGCGAAGCGCTCGCGTGCGTCGACAGCCACCCGAGCGCCTCCCACGAGGTCGCGAACGAATGCCGCCGCCGTTCCGGGGAACGCCTCCACGAGGGGCGCGATTCGCCGCTCGAGCCTCGGATCCCCGCGTGCCGCCACCGGACGGGGGGCTGCGCCGGGGGGAAGGGCGAAGACGGGTCCGACCGGCGCCGAGCGGGTCGTCCGGCCCTCGGAGTCGATCGCGAGCAAGCTCAGGTTCAGGTCTCTCAGGGGAAGCTCGAGCCTGAAGGCGACCCGTCTGCCGTGAGCGGCGCGTGCAGCGTAGCGGCGCCCGTTGACGAGAACGACGACGCGGGCCGTGCCGCGGGGCACGCGGGCGACGAGGTGTCCGAAGAACGCCTGGTACGGTGCCGGCTCGACGATGCTCGGGGGCGCTGGTGCCGCAGGTGTCGCGACCGCGGGGATCACGTCAGGCGCATGAGGACGAGCGAGGCGGCCAGGGTCACGGTCGCGACGGTGAGCGCGCGGAGCGCCCGCTCGTGCGCGGCGATCAGCGTCTCGCCCGTCAGCGGCTCGATACTGCCGTCGAGCCGCCGCACCCGCCCGTCGATCGCGACCACCCGGCGGCGCACGTCGCGCACCTGCGTCGACAGGCGCCGCTGGCCGAGGCTGAGAGCGGTCGCGAACGCCGCGCCGAGAACGGCCTCCGGACGCAGCGTGCCCGCCATCGCGAAGTAGGCCGTCAGCAGCGGGAAGCCGCCCCAGGCGGCCGCGAACCAGAGGTCGGAGTGGAAGCGGCCGCCCGCGAGCTCGAGGTTGTAGGCGCAGACGACGAGGACGCCTGCCGCGACGAGGACGCCGATCCAGGGGTCGACCGTGGCCGCGCCGTAGAGCCCGATCGAGGCGGCGGCGCCGATCGAGAGCGACCCGAGCGCGACGAGGACGGACGCCGGGATCCTTGTTCGCAACGGTCTCCCGTTCAGCTCGTCGAGCGCGTGCGCGCCGATCCCGACCGCGAGGAAGAACGCGAGCAGCGTCGCGAGCAGGCGCGAGACCGAGAGCGCCGGCGCGAGCGCGGCCCCGATCACCACGTAGCTCAGATGCCAGGCGGTGTAGGGCGGATGCAGCAGCGTCAGGTAGTCGCGCCAGCCGCCGGGAGCGAGCGCGTAGAAGGCGGGGCGCGGGAGATCAGTGGCCACGCCGTCCCCAGATGACGATCCCGCCGCCGAGGCTGAGCGTCCGCCAGCGAACGTCGACGATGCCGGCCTCGCCCCAGAGGGCGAGCAAGCGGTCGAGCGGCCAGCGCTCGGAGAACGAGCGGATGCTCGGGCCGAGGAACCGGCCGACCTCGTGCCAGCCCGGCGACACGATCCGGCCGAGGGCCGGCAGCCCGTGGTCGACGTAGACGTCCCAGAGCGCCCGTGCCGGCCTGCGCGGCGGGACGAAGAACTCGAGCGAAGCGACCGTGCCACCGGGCCGCACGACGCGGGCCAGCTCGCGCAGGGTGGCCTCGGGGTCGTCGACGTAACGCAGGAGGTAGGTGAACGTGAGCCCGTCGAAGGCAGCGGTGTCGAAGGGAAGCGTCTCGGCACGGGCCTCGACGAGGCGGATCCGGCCGGCGAGCCCGGCCCGGTCGGCGCGGCGCCTGCCTTCCGCGAGCATCTCCGGGCTCTGGTCGACCCCGACCACCGTGCAGCCGTACCGGCGCACGAGCTCGATCGCGACCGCCGCCGTACCGGTGGCCACGTCGAGGACCGAGTCGTCGGGGGCAGCCTCGAGGCGCGAGACGAGGAAGCGGCGCCAGCGCGGATCCTGGCCGAAGCTGAGGAGCTGCGCGTAGCGGTCGTAGGTGGTCGCGAGCGGCGCGAAGAGCTGCTGCGCTCGGCGGTTCCGCTCGGTGTACGCAGCGCCCACCCGAGTATTCTTGCGCCAGATGCCACTCGAGGACGAGCTCAGCGCGGCAGCCGAGGCTGCCCGGACGTTCGCCGAAGGCGGCGAGGAGCTCGCCGGAGTCGTCGCGGGAGAGCCCGAAGACGGCGCTCGTGTCTACCTGTGCGCCTATCGGA
The DNA here is from genome assembly GCA_037444965.1 of Actinomycetota bacterium. Classification (GTDB taxonomy): domain Bacteria; phylum Actinomycetota; class Thermoleophilia; order Gaiellales; family Gaiellaceae; genus JBBILK01. Next base: position 12,622 of record JBBILK010000019.1, read on the forward strand.
AGCCGAGCCGGGAGCAGCTCTCGTGGCTCGCGCTCGACGGCGACGGCCGGCCCGTCGCCGACCGGGCGCTCGTCCGGGAGGCTGTCTCGATCGTCGGCATGTGCGAGCTCGCCGAGGAGAGCGCGGGCGGCGGCGACCTCGGCGAGCTGCGGGCCCGCCTCGCCGAGCTGCGCCGGGTCGAGAGCCCGCCGGGCATCGAGAAGGCGGAGGCCGCCGCCGCCGAGCTCGACCGAGCCATCGTTCCCGCGCCGCGCGTGGCGAGCCTCGGCTACCTCGAGGTGGTCGGCGCGGCGGCGGCGAAGCTCGAGCGGGCCCTCGGCGAGACAGGCGCGTCGCCCTTCGCGGCGGCGATGATCTCCGGGCACGGCGCCGTCGACGAGCTCATCCGTGCCGTCGAGGCGAACTACAAGGGCGCCCTCGGCTAGAACGGCCGCCGGGCCCGGCGCGGAAAGGAGCGAGATGGAGGGCGGAGGGTTCGGATTCCCGTTCGGGGGCGACCCAGAGGAGCTCATGCGCGGTCTGCGCGAGTTCGCCGAGCGGCAGACCGAGGCGATGCAGGAGTCGCAGCGGGAGCAGTTCGCGACGTTGACCCTCAACACCGCCGTCGAGCTGACGGGCGCCGCGATGAAGCGGCTCGCGGTGAGCGGGACCGTCGACGAGCAGGCGCTCGCGCTCCGCGACGCGATGCGCGTGCTCTTCCCCGAGGCGGTGGCGCTCGTCTCGGCTGCCCGTCAGGGCTTCATGCGCGAGCGGTAGCGCTGACCGGCTCCCGCTACTTCCAGGTCATCGCGGGCCTCTTCGTGATGGCCCTGGTCGTCTCGAACATCATCGCGGTCAAGATCGTCGAGGTCTGGGACCGGCAGTTCGACGCGGCGACGCTGCTCTTCCCGCTCACGTACCTGATCGGCGACGTCCTCACGGAGGTCTACGGCTACCGGCAGGCCCGGTTCGTGATCTGGGTCGGGTTCCTGGCCAACCTCGTCGCGGTCGGGGCGATCCAGCTCGCGATCCACCTGCCGGTAGCCGATTTCTGGGCCGAGAACCAGGAGGCCTACGAGACCGTGCTCGGTACGACCTGGCGGCTCTTCCTCGGCTCGCTCGCCGCCTACCTCGTCGGCGAGTTCACGAACTCCTTCATCCTGGCGAAGATGAAGGTGGCGACGCGGGGCCGCTGGCTCTGGTCGCGCACGATCACCTCGACGATCGTCGGCGAAGGCCTCGACTCGGTCATCTTCTCGGCGATCGCCTTCGCGGGCACCGGGATCGATCTCGCCAACCAGATCGTCACGATCTGGGTGATCAAGGTGCTCTGGGAGGTCGCGGCGACGCCGCTGACCTACGCGGTCGTGGGGTTCCTCAAGCGTAAGGAGGGGGTCGACGTGTACGACGTCGACACGGATTTCAACCCGTTCGCCCTCGAGCGCTCCTAGCGTCCCTGCGCCCGAAGAGCCGGTTCAGGGTCTCGAGCGACTCCGAGAGCTGTCGCCGCTCGTGCTCGGAGAGCTCGTCCATCAGCTGCTCGAGCGCGGCGACGAACCGCTCGCGGCGGGCCGACCACTCGGCCTTCCCCCGCCTGGTCGCGCACACCCGGACGGCGCGTGCGTCCGCCGGGTCGCTCGCCCGGCGAACGAGTCCCCGGGCGGCAAGCGTGTCGACGGTGCGGCTCGCCGTAGCGACGGAGACGCCGAGCGCCTCGGCGAGCACTCCCATCCGCATCGGGCCCTCGCGCACGACCGTCCTCAGCGCCAGCGCCTGCGGCGTGGTCAGCTCGGCGCCGGGAAGGTCGGTCTCTCCTCCGCGCCGGCGCAGGATCTCCGATCGCAGCCGGACGATTCCCTCCGCCATGCGCTCGAGGTCGTCTCGGCTCATCGGGCGCGGGCGGGAACCGCCGCCTCGACCGGGTTCTCGTCGAAGGTACGTCTCAGCTTCGTGTCGGGCAGGAGCAGAACGGC
>JBBILK010000020.1:0-10932 GCA_037444965.1 Actinomycetota bacterium
GATCGGAAGGCGCAGGCTGCAGGTCAGATACGATATACGGAGACGTGGCGAGGCTCGAGGAGCGCTCTCTCGCCGAGGCTCGCGCCGAGCTCGAGCGCGCCCTCGCCCGCTGGCGTGAGCTCGCCGGCGAGCTCTCCGGCGTGGAAACCGACTCGGGTATCCCCGTCGAGCCCGTGTACACGCCGCTCGACGTTCCCGACGGCTACCTGGAGCGGGTCGGCCTTCCGGGCGAGTACCCGTTCGCTCGCGGGATCCATCCGGCCATGTACCGCGGGCGCCTGTTCACGATGCGCCTCTACGCCGGCTGGGGCGGGCCGGAGGACACGAACGAGCGGTTCCGCTACCTGCTCGGGCAGGGCCAGACGGGGCTCTCCGTGGCCCTCGACCTCCCGACCCAGATGGGCCTCGATTCCGACCACGCGCTTGCCGCCGGCGAGGTCGGCAAGGTCGGCGTCGCGATCGACTCGCTCGCCGATCTCGAGCGCGTCTTCGACGGGATCCCGCTCGACCGGGTCTCGACGTCGTTCACGATCAACGCGACCGCGCCCGTCCTGCTGGCGATGTACCAGGTCGTCGGCGAGAAGCAGGGCGTCGACCCGGCCGCGCTGCGCGGGACCGTGCAGAACGACATCCTCAAGGAGTTTCTCGCCCGGAAGACGTACATCTACCCGCCGGCGCCGTCGCTTCGGCTCGTCGCCGACGTGATCGAGTACTGCGCGCGGCACCTGCCGAAGTTCAACCCGATCTCGGTCTGCGGCTACCACATGCGCCAGGCGGGCTGCGACGCCGTCCAGGAGCTCGCGTTCACGCTCGCCAACGCGGCCGCCTACGTGCGCGCGGTCGTCGAGCGCGGACTGCACGTCGACGACTTCGCCGGTCGATTCAGCTTCAACTTCTCCACGATGCGGGACTTCTTCGAAGAGATCGCCAAGCACCGCGCCGCGCGCCGCCTGTGGGCACGCATCATGCGCGAGCGGTTCGGCGCGACCGACCCGCGCTCGTGGACGCTGCGGCTCTTCTCGGGCGGCGACGGCACGTCGCTCACCGGGGTCGAGCCGCTGAACAACGTCGTTCGCACGACGTTGCAGACGCTCGCGATCGTGCTCTCCGGGGCCCAGGCCGTCCACACGATCTCCTGGGACGAGGCGCTCGCTCTCCCGAGCGAGGAGGCGGCGTTGCTCGCGCTGCGCACCCAGCAGATCGTCGCCTACGAGACCGGGGTCACCCGTACCGCCGACCCGCTCGGCGGCTCCTACTACCTCGAGAGCCTCACCGACGAGCTCGAACGCCGCGCCGAGGCGCTACTCGACGAGGTCGAGCGCGACGGCGTGCTCGAGGGAGTCGAGAGCGGCTCCCTCGAGCGCGCGATCGCCGACGCCGGGTATCGCCAGCAGGCGGAGATCGAGAGCGGCGAGCGCGTGGTCGTGGGCGTGAACCGCTTCCGCGGCGAGGGGACGCAGGAGCAGCAGATCGAGCTCCTCACGGTCCCCGGCGAGGTGCAGGAGAGGCAGCTCGCCTCGCTCGTCTCCGTTCGGGCCTCCCGGGACGCGACGCAGGTCGAGTCCGCGCTCGCGACCGTCCGAGCGGCCGCCGCCTCGGGCGAGAACGTGATGCCCGCCGTGCTCGGAGCCGTTCGCGCCTACGCCACCGTCGGCGAGATCTCCCGCCGCTGGGCGAGGTCTTCGGCTACCACCGGGCGTCGACCGTCGTCTGATGCCGACTGCGCCGTCGTGAGCTATCCCCTCGAAGGCGTCAACGTCCTCGACCTGACGCAGTACGTCGCAGGTCCCTACTGCACGCAGGTGCTCGCCGATCTCGGCGCGACCGTCCTCAAGGTCGAGCGGCCGCGGACGGGCGACGTGTACCGAAGCCAGGGTCCCGTCTTCAGGCACGGCGAGAGCGCGAGCTTCCTGACGCTCAACCGCGGCAAGCGATCGGTCGAGCTCGACCTCGGCTCCGAGGCGGATCGCGCTCGGATCCACGACCTGCTCGGCGAGGCCGACGTCCTCGTCGAGAACATGCGCCCGGCTGCCCTCGCGAAGTACGGGCTCGACCACGCGTCGCTCGCGAGCCGCTACCCGCGGCTCGTCTACTGCTCGATCTCCGCCTACGGCCAGGAAGGGCCGCTCGCCGGCGAGGGCGGTTACGACACGACGATCCAGGCGCTCTCCGGGCTGATGGCGATGACGGGCCATCCGGGAGGGGCGCCCGCGAAGATCCCCGTCGCCGCGCTCGACTTCGGCAGCGCGCTCTACGGCGTGATCGGGATCCAGGCGGCGCTCGCCCAGCGGGAGCGGACGGGACGCGGCCAGTGGGTCCGAACGTCGCTGCTCGAGTGCGCGCTCGCGTGGCTCTCGATGCACATCGTCACCCGCCTCCTCGGCGGCGAGGAGCCGGTTCCCGCCGGAACCCGGAGCCCGTTCTTCGCGCCGTACGAGGCCTACCGGACGGCCGACGGGTACCTCGTCGTCGTCGGTACCGGCGGGCGGGACGCGTGGAGCCGGCTGTGCGGCACGCTCGGACTCGAGCACCTGATCGACGAGCCACGGTTCGCCACGAACGCTGACCGCGTCGGCAACGCCGAGGAGCTTCGCGTCGAGCTCGAGGCGGTTCTCGCGACCCGCCCGAGCAGGGAGTGGGAGGCAGCGCTCTCGGCCGCGGGGATCGCGTGCGCCCGGGTGCAGGGGCTCTCGGAGGTGCTCGCATCCGAGCAGGTGCGAGCGCTCGGCATGGTCGGCCAGATCGTGCATCCCGCCGCCGGCGAGATCCCCACCGTCCGCCTTCCCGTCACCCTGTCCGAGGCGCGCACGACGGCCGAGCGGCCGCCTCCGCGGCTCGGGGAGGACGGGCACCGCGGCTTCGGCCCGACCTAGCGCCGGCCCTGCTTCGGCGGCAGCGTCGACGCGGAGGCGACGGCCCGCTCGACCCACCGGCGCAGGTCGTCGTCGGTCTTCGTGCCCTCCGGATCGACGTAGACGAAGCCCCTCATCGGCTTGCCGGTGAAGTCCATCGGTCGCGTGTGCGGCTCGGCGAGCGCCTGCTCGCCGAGCTCGTGTCCGAGGCGGAGGCAGAGGTCGTCCTTGACCACCCCGCAGGCCATGTTCCCGCGCAGCATGAACGCGATCCCGCCGAACATCCGCTTCGACGTCACGCCCTCGCGGTCACGCAGGATCTCGTGGATGCGGGCACCCAGATGCTCGTCGTACGCCACTACGCCAGCCTCCCTCCGTCGACGTTGACGATCGCGCCGTTCAAGTATGCGGCCTCCGGGCGCGCGAGGAAGGAAACCAGTCCCGCGATCTCCTCGGCGGTGCCGACCCGGCCGACGGGGATGTGGCGGACGATCTCGGCGGCGATCTCGGGGTCGTCGAGGTACTTCTCGACCTGCGGCGTGCGCACGTAGCCCGGGCAGACGATCGGCACCCAGAAGCCGCGGCGCCCGAGCTCCTTTGCCATCGTCCGCGCGAGCAGGACCTGCCCGCCTTTCGAGGCGCTGTAGTCGGCGAAGCCCTCCTCGGCCGCGAGGCCGGAGATCGACGCGTTGAAGATGATCGCGCCGCCGCCCGGCATCCGCCGGGCAGCCGCCCTCGCAACGAGGAAGGAGCCGAGGCAGTTCACCTCGAGCACGTGGCGGAAGAAGTCGGCGTCGATCTCGAGGCACCCGCGGTTCTGGCCGTCGATCCCGGCGTTGACGAAGGCGGCGTCGAGGCGACCGAGGAATGCGAGCGCCTCGTCCAGCGCGGCCTCGACGTCGGCCTCCACCGAGACGTCGCACGGCCGGCCCGCAGCCGTTCCTTCCGGCAGCGCGGCGAGCGCGGCGCGGAGCTTCTCCTCGCTGCGCCCGACGACGAATACCCGCGCCCCCTCGTCGGCGAAACGCTTCGCGGCGGCAAGGCCCATCCCGGTCGTCCCGCCCGAGACGAAGACCCCTCGGCCGTCGTGCGGCCTGCTCACCGCTCCCTCCCCACGCCGGGCCACTGCCGCAGCTCGTAGGCCATGTCCCAGAAGCCGCGCTCGAGGCGCGCGCTGGTTCGAAAGAGCTCGAGCAGATGTGCCAGCACGGCGTCCGAGGCTCCCTCTGCCATTCGGTCGAAGTCGGCTCGCATCGTCGCGACGACGCCGGTGTACGGCTGGCGGCTGTAGAACCGTATCCACTCGGCGTACACCGGGTGGTCGTGCACGATCCCCTCGGCGACGAGCCTCTCGGCGATCTCGCCGTAGCTCCAGGTGCAGGGCACGATCGCCGCCATGATCTCGAGCGGGCCGCCCTGGGTGGCCGTCGAGACGAGGAAGCCGGTGTACGCGACGTTGGCCGGAGCCATGCAGGCCGAGCCGCCGCGGTCCTCCGCGCCGAGCTCGAGCACCCGGCGCAGAAGCTCCCGGTTCTCGGGCAGCTCGCTCTCGAGGATGTTCGCCAGGTCGGCCGAGTACAGCGCCATCGTCTCGAGATCCTCCGCCTTCGACGCGCCGATCGCCATCGTGCGCGCGTACTCGGGCAGGTAGAGGAGGTTCTGCTCGACGAAGAAACGGAACTTCTCCAGTGGCAGCGTCCCGGCGGCAAGCTCGCGGATGAACGGATGGGCGTGGAGCCCGTCCCAGATGGCGGCGCACCCGGCCCGGAACCGGTCGCTCGTGCCCATCACGCCCGCTCGAGAGCGAGCGCAGCGAAGCGCTCGATCGTTCCGCGCCGGTCGTCCCCGAGCGGGAAGATGCTGACGGCGTCGACCCCCGCTTCGCGCAGCCAGTCGAGCTTCGCTCGCGCCTGCGCCGGCGTCCCGCAGTAGGCAATCCTGCGAACGACCTCGTCGGGGATCAGGCGTGCCGCCTCCTTCGCATGCTGGAACTCGCCGCCCGAGTAGGCGCTGTTCACGGCGTCGATCAGCTCCTCGCCCATTCCCGCGAGGCGCGCGTACTCGGGCGCCGTCTTCGGAAACCACGCGGCGATCGTCCGCGCGGCATCGAGCGCTGCGGCCTCGTCCTCGGAGATCGCACCGTAGAGGAAGAGCGTCTCGTCGAACGCGGGACGCGTCGACCGGGCTCTTCCCCGGGCGACGTGCTCTCGGGCGAACGCGAGCCCCTCGGGGAAGAGACCGGCGAGGAGGATCAGTCCGTCCGCGACCTCGCCGGTCAGCTCGAGGGCGCGCGGCTGGCTCGCAGACACGTAGACCGGCGGCTCGGGAACGGGGGAGCGCAGGTGCGCCGCGACGAGCTGCCAGGTCGCGACCTCGGCGTCGACGGTCTCTCCCCGCCACAGCCGCCGCATCACGTCGATCGTCTCGCGAAGCGCGGCAATCCTCGCCATCGGCAGCCCGAGCTCGTAGAGGGGGCGGTCTCCGACGCCGATGCCGCAGACGACGCGGCCGGGAGCGAGCTGGGAGAGCGAGCGGAAGGCGTTCGCGGTGATCGCGGGATGGCGGGTGAGGGGGTTCGTGACTGCGGTTCCGACGGTGATCCGCGAGGTCGCCTGGAGCGCGAGCGTCGCGTAGACGTAGCAGTCGCCGGCATGCGTCGAGGAGTCCGTGAGCCAGAGGTTGTCGAAGCCGAGCTCCTCGATCCACCTGGCGAGCTCGACCCACTCGATCGGCTCGTAGACGCCCTGGAGGGTGACGCCGTAGCGCATTACCAGACGATCACGTTGCGACCCCGGACCTGGCGCGCCTTGAGCCGCTCGAGCGCCGTCCCGATCTCGGCGAGCGGGTAGCGCGTGTCGATCGTGACCTCGAGCCGGCCGGCGGCCGCGAGCTCGATTGCCGTCTCGAGATCGCGCTTCGAGGCGGCGACCGACGTCACGACCTGGAGCTCGGAGAGGATCAGCTCGATCGGGTGCACGTCGAGATGGTCGCCCGTGTAGCCGATGATCACGAGCTTGCCGCCGCGGCCGAGCGAACGGATGCCGGCGACCATCGTCTCGGAGGTGCCGACCAGCTCGACGAAGTGATCGGCCCCCGCACCGCCTGTCAGCTCGCGGATTCGCTCGGGTAGCCGGTCGTAGCCCGCCCCGCCCTCGAGCACGACGGACTCTGCGGCACCGAGCTCGCGCGCGAGCTCCGCGCGCTCGACCGAGTCGGCAACGGCGATCACGGTGGCACCGGCTGCGGCCGCGACCTGGACGGCCATCAGCCCGACCCCGCCGATCCCGTTGACCACGACCGAGTCACCGAGGCCGATCCCGGCGAGTCGGGTAGCGTGGACGACCGACATCCCGCTGCACGAGAGCACGGCCGCGGTCTCGAACGAGACGGCATCGGGCAGTCGCACCAGGTTCTCGGCCGGCGCGCGCACCACGTCCGCGAACGCGCCGGGGAGGGAGAAGCCGAGCTGCCCGACCGGCGAGGTGCAGATCGACTCGCGGCCCGTGCGGCAGGGTCGGCAGGTCCCGCAGCCGACGACGTTGTAGACGGCGACGCGGTCGCCCGGCTCGATGCCGCTCCCCGAAGGCGCCTCGAGCACGACTCCCGCCGACTCGTGGCCGAGCTGGAAGGGCACGCTCGGGGGAGGGATCATGCCCTCGAGGAAGTGAAGCTCGGTCCCGCACACGCCCGCGGCCCGGGCCGAGACGAGAGCCCAGCCTTCGGCCGCCGGCTCGGCCGTCTCCTCGACACGGACCTCGCTGCCGTAGAGCAACGCCGCCTTCATGCCACCTCCCCGGGTCGATCGACGAGATCCGGCCACTGCTCGAAGCTGTATGCCATGTCCCAGAACGCCCGCTCGAGTCGGGTGCTCATCGTAAAGACGTCGGAGAGGTTCCGTCTGTGGGCCCCGCCGATTCCATCCGCGAGCTCGTCGAGGGTGCGACGGCGGGCCGCGATCAGCTCGACGTAGTCGTCGCTCGCGAAGAAGCCGACCCAGGAGGCGTACACGGGGTGCGGCGCGATCTCGTCCCTCAGCCGGACCGCGATCTCCGCATAGCTCCAGGTACAGGGAAGGAGCGCGGTCATGATCTCGAGCGTCCCGCCCCGCGCCGCGGTCGAGACCAGGAATCCCGAGTAGGCGACCGTGGCGGGAGCCGCAGCCAGGAGCCCGCCGTGGTCGCCGGCACCCAGCTCGAGCAGCCGTGCAAGGAGCTGCCGATTGTTCTCCAGCTCGCGGCCGACGACGGCGTCGACCTCCTCGGCGAAATGCTCGAGCTCCCGCTCGCTCCCGGCTTTCGCGACGCCGAGGCCGACGGCTCGCGCGAGCTCGGGAAGGAAGAAGAGGTCCTGCTCGACGAAGAACCGGAAGCGATCGAGGGCGAGTGTCCCGGCTGCCAGCTCGCGCAGGAACGGGTGGTCGTGGAGCCCCTCCCAGAGCTCCCGGCAGTCATGCCGCAACGATTCGCTGAACGTCATCACGGATCAGGCGGCTCGAAGCTTCCGATACGTCGTCGCTCCTCCGGATCACTGGATCAGATATCAGATACGAGCCTACTCGGGAGCGTGACACGAGGTCAAGCGAGCAGTCGGCCCAGCACGCCGGCGAGCTGAGCGCGACCGAGCTCGAGCGAGGCTGTCTCGATCCGTTCCTCGAGCGAGTGCATGCCCGAGCCGTAGGCGACGCCGAGCGCGAGCGCGGGGATGCCGAGCGCGAGTGCCGCGTTCGCGTCGGTGGAGCCGGCTGCGGTGATGTCGGGGAGACCGAGCTCGCCACGGACCTCGCGGACAACGGTGAGCAGGGGGTGGGCAGGGTCGAGGCGGCCGCTGGGCCGGCGCCCGAGGATCTCCGTCCTCACCGACAGCGGCGGCTCGACCGAGAGACCGCCGAGCACGCGCTCGAACCGAGCGAGCGGCGCCTCGCCGAGCGCTCGCATCTCCACGGCCAGCTCAGCCCTGTCCGCGATCGTGTTCACCGAGCGTCCGCCCGACAGCAGCCCGACGTTGACCGGGGTCTCCGGCGCGCGAAGGCCGGTGAGGCGAAGCCCCAGCGCCAGCAGGGCGTCGATGGCGCTCGGACGGGCCCGGTCGGCCCAGGAATGCCCTCCGGGCCCGCTGACCCGAACGCGCGCCCGCACGCTCCCGACTGCGTCGACGAGCACCTTGTCGAGGTTGTGGCCTTCGAGCGCGATCGCAACCGCCGGGGCGAGCTCCGCGCAGGCCGCGAGCGCGCCCTTCAGGTTGCCGAAGCCCTCCTCGCCCACGGTGAACGCGACGGCACCTGCCGGCCGGTCGGCGGCGGCGAGCAGCGCCTCGACCGCGTGAACGGCGACAACCACGGCGGCCGCGTTGTCGCCGATGCCGGGACCGACGGCGAACTCGCCGGTCGCCTCGAAGCGGAGCGGCGTCTCGGCCGGGTAGACGGTGTCGACGTGGGCGAGCAGGAGCACCCGGAGGGGACCTTCTCCCCACGACCAGACCAGGTTCCCGGCCGCGTCCCGTCGCCGCCGGCCTGGCGCCTCGGCCAGGCGCGCCTCGAGCCAGCGGATCCGAGCCTCCTCGGCGAAGGTCGGCGCGGGGATGCCCGCGAGCTCGATGATCTCGTCGATCACCGACCGGCCGGGTCGAGCGGCTCGCCGTCCAGCGAGAGCGTCGCTCGCAGGAGCACGCAGTCGAGGTGCGAGCGGGCGTCGACCGAGCCCCCGTAGGCGACGTTGTTGCCGACCGCGACGTGCGCGCCTCCCGCGATGCCTTCGAGCTCGAGCGCCGACCCGCCCGCACGGGAGAACGGATTGAGACCGATCGAGACCTCGGCCAGGCTGCGCATCCGCTCGTCCTCTGCCCGCTCCAGCGCCTGGGCCAGCCGCCAGCCCTCGTCACCTCGGATGTCGACCAGGCAGCCGGCCTCGAACCGAAGCTCGACCGGGCTCGGGAGCTGATCGGGCCCGAGGAAGAGCAACGAGCCGTCGACGACCACGCGCCCCGCGGCGCTTCCCTCGAGCGGGCTCGCGCCGACCTCGATGTCCGGCGGTGCCGCGTAGCCGCCGGGCTCGTCCGCGATCCCCCAGAGAGGCCTGCCTCGGCGGCCTTCGAAGCTGCCTCGAAGATCGGTCCCCAACGGACTCTCCAGGTGGAACTCGCTGGCCTCATCGAAACGCTCGGCAAGCTGCCTGGCTCGCTCGCCGAGCGCGTCGAAGTCGGCCGCGAAGGGCCCGTCCGGACGAAGCGTCCGCCAGCTCAGCCCCGGCACGGTCAGGTATCTGGCGCCGCCTGCGCACGCGTCCCGACGCGCCCGGCAGGAGCCGATGAAGACCGAGGTCAGCTCGAAGACCACGTCTGCCTCGAGCATCGCGAGACCGATCGCCTCGGGCGGGTCGTCGCCCGGCAACTCCGCCGGGGCAGCGGACACGGTTCTCACCTCGCAACCGAGCTCGAGCACGGTAGCCGCCATCGCCGCGACGATGTCCTGGTCGGCCCCGGTGTCCGTCACGACCAGGCAGCGCTCGCCGCCTCGGAGACCCGCACAGGTGACGGCGAGCGTCCTCAGCGCGCCGAGACACTCGGCCGGAGCCCGCATCAGCGCGGAGCGAGCAGGATCGCGGCGGCGGCCGCGTAGACCTTCGCCGCGGTGTGGATGTCGGCGACGTCGAGCCACTCGTTCGGCATGTACACGGGCTCTCGCCCCGGGCCGTAGATGACGGTGGGCACGAGGTGACCCGTGCTCGCGGTGTCGGCAAGCCACGATCCGGCTCCGTAGCGCGGTTCGTACCCGGTGATCGAGCGGTGCGCGCGGGCGAGGGCCACCGTGAGGGGGTGGTCTCGCTCGATCAGATGCGGACTCTTCCGGTCGGCGAGGACCAGCTCGTAGCGCGCCTCCGGGTCTCTCGCTGTCGCGCGCTCGATCGCACCCTCGAGGAGCGCCCGCACCTCCCCCTCCTCGACCCCGGGCTGGGGACGGGAGTCGACCCGGATCGTGCACTCGTCGGGGATCATGGACGGGCCGCCGGGAGGCAGCCCGCCGTAGATCCGCCCCACGGCGGTGTACAGCTCCGCGCCGAACAGCTCGGTGACCCAGCCGGGGAGCTCCGGCCGGTAGTTCAAGGCCTCGATCTCCTCGATCAGTGGCACCATCTTCGCGATCGCGTTGACCGCAAGGTGCCGGTGACACGTGTGGGCGGAGTGGCCGAGCGCCGTGATGTCCCAGTACAGCCGGCCACGGTGACCCAGGTAGATCTCGAGATCGGTGAGCTCACCGAGGATGCAGTACTCGCCCGCATGCTCCTCGAAGAACCGGATCGCGCCGCGTTGCTGACCCATGTGATCCGCGACGGCCGCGACCAGGACCGTGCCGCACCAGCCGTGGCGGTCGCGGGCGAGCGCCGCCCCGGCCTCGACGAGGCAGGCAACGCCCGCCTTCATGTCCATGACCGCGTGCCCGTGGAGCCGCCCGTCTTCGACCAGACCGGAGTACGGGTCTCCCTCCCAGCCGAGGCAGACCGGCTTCGTATCGATGTGGCCGGTCAGGATCAGCGTTGGACCCGGTCGCCCGGAGTCGACGACGCCGACGACGTTCGGCCGCTCCGGCAGCGCGTCCTGGAGATAGACACGATCGAAACCCAGGCCGGACATGCGGGCGTGGAGTGCCCGCGCGAGCTCGCCCTCCTCTCCCTGAACGCTCGGGATGCGGACGATCTCCTGTGTCAGGGCGACCGCCTCGTCAGCGTCGACGAGCCGGGTCACCGCTTCGAGCTGGGCGCCGGTCAGGGTGTCACTCCCAGATCAGATATGAGATACGACGCCTGAGTCTATGCGGGTGCGGCCGCGAGCGCAAGGCGCTCCCGGTCGCGGTCGCTGCGGGTAGGGCGAGATACGATGTACGAGTCGATGCCGGAGCACGCGCGCGCGAAGATCCTTCCCTCCCAGCTCGAGCGCCGCGTCTACGAGCGACTCCGGGACGAGATCGTGTCCGGTGCCCTGCGTCCCGGCGAGCAGCTCGTGGAGGCCCGGATCGCGGAGGAGCTCGGCGTCTCGAAGACGCCGGTGCGGGAAGCCCTCATTCGCCTGCAGCGCGACCACGGCCTCG
>JBBILK010000020.1:10942-14473 GCA_037444965.1 Actinomycetota bacterium
CGAGATGCCCGTGCGCGAGGCGCTCCGGATGCTGCAGCGCGACGGGCTCGTCGAGATCGAGCCCTACCGAGGCGCACGCGTGCTCGAGCCGTCGGAGGACGACGTCCGCGAGATCCTCGAGCTTCGTCTCCTGCTCGAGTGCCAGGTCGCGCGCGAGCTCGCGCGGCAGCGCCCGCCCGAGGTGCTCGAAGCACTCGAGGCGTCGATCGCGGACAGCAAGGCCGCCCTCGACGCCGGTGACACGACGCGGCTCCGCGACGACCTCACGGAGTTCTCCGACATCCTCGCGGACGCCTGCGGCAACAGCCGGATGGCCAAGCTCCTCGTCGACCTGCGGAGCGTCCTGCTGCTGATCGGGAACACCTCTCTTCGCGCCCCCGGTCGGGAGGAACGATCGATCGCCGAGCACGAGCGGATCCTCGCCGCGATCCGGCTCGGCGACCCGGCCGCGGCGGCACGCGAGACCGAGCTCCATATCCGCTCGATCGAGCGCGACTCGCTCGCGGCAGCGCACGAGTCCTTGTAGAACCGGCGATTCGCCTACAGGGCCCAGTAGCGGCCGAGGAAGGCCGCCTGCCCGTCGACGGCCTCGCGCTGCCAGCGGGCGAGCTCCCGGCAACACGGTTGATCGGCGATGAACAGCTCGTACGGATCGCCGTGTCGTTCCGCGACCCGCGCGAGCGTCTCGACGATCGCCAGCCAGCAGAACGGCGCGTACACGTGGCTGTAGCCGCCCTCCTGCACGGAGACGAGGCGTCCGCCACAGGTCGCGTCGGCCACCTCGAGCAGTCGCTCGGCGATCCCAGCGAACCCGGCAGCGGTCAGAGCAAGCCGCGAGAGGGGATCGAAGAGGCTCGCGTCGACACCGCAGGCGACGAGCAGGAGCTCGGGCTCGAACTGCTGAAGTACCGGCAGGACGATCCGGTCGAGCGCGTAGTGGTAGCCGGGATCGCCCGTGCCGGCCGGCAGGTTCACGTTCACGTTCGTTCCGACGCCGTCGCCTTCCCCGACCTGCTCGACGAACCCCGAGTCGGACGGGAAGCTCCGGTCCTGATGGAGCGAGATCGTGAGCACGGTCGGGTCGAACGCGAAGATCGACTCGCTGCCGTTGCCGTGGTGGGCATCGATGTCGACGATCGCGACGCGCTCGATCCCGAACGCGGCCTGGGCGGCTCGGGCGGCGATCGCGCAGTTGTTGAAGATGCAGAAGCCGTAGCCCGAGTCGCGCCACGCGTGGTGTCCCGAACGGCGGAGCATCGCATGGGCGTTCGCCGCCTCGCCGCCGAGCACGAGCTCGAGCGCGGTGAGCGCCGAGCCGGCGCTCAGGAGCGCGAGCTCGTACGAGCGCCCGTCCATCGGCGTGTAACCGCCGCCCGCGTCTCCGCCGCCGGCGGCCGAGACCGCTTCCATTCGCTCGACGTGCTCGGCGGAATGGACTCGCTCGATCTCCTCGACCAGTGCCTGCCTGGGTGGAACGACTCGCAGCAGCTCATCCAGGCCGGCGCGGGCGATCACGTTCCGCGTGCGCACGATCCGAGCCGGGTTGTCGACATGGACGTCGTCCTCGACGAGACCCCCGATCGGCAGGTACAGCCCGCCCGAGCCCATGTCGTGCGTCGCAAAGCGATCGTCCCAGATCAGCGCCGTCGTCACGCTGGCCTCCTTCTCGTTGACATCCGGTGAGGCACCGTCTAGCGTAATCGAGCCGTATCTCATATATCAACGCCCGGGGGCCCACGCCTAACAGGTGGAGCGACCGTCCGTCGTACCTCAATGCCATGACTGCTGAGCAGCCGCTGGTCGCGCCCCGGACCCCGGCGAGGCCGGAGGACTCGTCGATCGACGTCCGGAGCGTGCGCCAGGTCTTCGGGGAGGTCATCGCGATCGACGGGATCGACCTCTCCGTCCAGGCTCACACACGGGTCGGGATCGTCGGCCCTAGCGGTTGCGGGAAATCGACGCTGCTCTCGGTGATCGCGGGCCTCCTCGAGCCGTCGAACGGGACGATCACGATCGGCTCCGCGCGGACCGGGCGAGAACGACTCGCACGGTGCGCGCTGATGCCGCAGAAGGATCTCTTGCTTCCCTGGCGGACGGCGCTCGACAACGCCTGCCTGGCACTCGAGAACCGCGGCATCAGTCGTGGGGAGGCCCGCCGGCGAGCAGCACCCCTCTTCGAGCGATTCGGGTTGGCCGAGTTCGAGACCAAGCGGCCAGCGCAGCTCTCCGGCGGGATGCGACAACGGGTCGCCTTCCTCCGCACCCTGATGGCCGAGAAGGACGTTCTCCTTCTGGACGAGCCGTTCGCAGCGCTCGACTCGATTACACGGGCGGGAATGCAGGAGTGGCTTCTGGGCGCGCTGGAGCAGGAGCCGAGAACGGTTCTGCTCGTCACGCACGACGTCGACGAGGCACTCCTCCTGACCCATCATGTCGTCATCTTCTCGGCACGCCCGGGGCGTATCGTCAAGAAGCTCGACACGAACTTCCCCCGCGACATCCCACGCCGCGAGGTCGTCACCTCGGCAGCGTTCGCAGGGCTGAAGGAGCAGGCGCTCGAGGCGCTCGAGATATGACGGCCGAGACGACACGCCTCGAGGCTCCAGCTCGCCGGCGTTGGAGGGACGCCCGTCTCGGCCGTCTGATCTGGCGCTACGGCCCGGCTGCCGGCCTGGTCGCCCTCGGAATCGCCCTCTGGGAGCTGCTCATTCGCGTTCTCGACGTGCCGGAATTCCTCTGGCCGGCGCCCTCGCTGATCGCCGCGACGCTTCGCGACGAGGCAGGAGACCTGGCCGGTCACTCCTGGACGACGCTGCAGGAGGTGCTCCTCGGCTTCCTGATCGCGCTGGCGGCCGGCCTCGCGATCGGCATCGCGCTCCATCTCTCAGGGGTGTTACGACGCGCGGTCCTTCCGATCCTGATCGCCTCGCAGAGCATCCCGACGGTCGTTCTCGCGCCGGTCCTCGTGCTCGTCATGGGCTTCAACATCGGGCCGAAGCTTGCGATCATCGCGCTCTTCTGCTTCTTTCCGATCGCCGTCAATACGATCGACGGCCTCGCCTCCGTCGACCGGGAGTACGTGCGGATGATGCAGACGCTCGACGCGTCTCGCACCGCGATCTTCCGCCGCGTCGAGTTCCCGTCCGCGCTCCCGTCGATCTTCACGGGTACGCGGATCGGCGCCACGTACGCGGCGATCGGCGCCGTCTTCGGCGAGTGGGCCGGCTCCGACGGCGGTCTCGGCTGGTTGATGCTCCAGGCGAAGGGACGTCTCGACACGCCGCAGGTGTTCGCCGCCGTCGCGATCATCACGGCGATGGCGATCGCGCTCTTCCTCCTCGTCGCTCTGATCGAGCGCCTGGTCATCCCCTGGGCCAGGAGCGGAGGAGGGTCTATGGAGTGAGACCTCCGACGGGGACGACAGACGACGATGGCAAAGGAGGCCGTATGAGAACGATCGAGAAAGCACGCTGCTTGCTCCCCCTCGCCCTGGTCGCCGGGACCGTAATCCCATTCCCAGTCGGCGCCCTT
>JBBILK010000021.1:0-7063 GCA_037444965.1 Actinomycetota bacterium
GAACTCCTCCTCGTCCGCCACGCCGACGCCGGCGACCCGGCCGCCTATCCGGGCCCCGACGAGGCCCGCCCCATCTCGGCCAAGGGACGCCGCCAGGCCGAACGCCTCGGTGCGTTCCTCGCCGCGTACGGGATCCCGGTGACCTTCCACACGATCATGTCGGTCGTCGGCTCCAACTCGATCGCGAACGTCACCTCGGTCACGCCCGGCGGGATCGGGGTCAACCAGGCGCTGAACGCCCTCGCGCTCGAGTCCTACACGGACAGCACGACGGCGACGGCGTACTCCCTGAGCCAGCAGCTGATCACGACGGCGTGGAATATCCTCTTCGCGATCGCGCTCGTCTCGTTCGTGTTCGGCTGGCAGGGCGGGAAGCAGCTCGTCTCGAGTTCGTACCTCGAGGCGAAGGCGAAGGCGGCCTCGATGCAGGACGAGCGCCGCCGGAAGAAGGAGGAGAAGCGTGAGGCAGACGCAGCGGAACGTCGAGCGGACCTCCTCGCCCGCTTCAGGCGGCAGGGCTGAGTGAGCGACGTGGCGGGCAATTCGGCTTCCGAGCGCTCGTCGCGCTTCGGCGAGCGCCACGTGATCGTCCGCGTCTTCGTGACGTGGGTGCTGAACGCCGTCGCGCTCCACTTCCTCGCGCTCGTCGTCCCCGGTGTCGAGGTCGACGGCTGGGCCGGCGCGTTCGCCGCGGCGGCGATCATCGGCCTCCTGAACGGCCTGCTCTGGCCGTTGCTGATCCGCGTGGCGCTGCCGATCACGGTGCTCACGCTCGGGCTGGGCGCGCTGCTCCTGAACGGCCTCGTGGTCTGGCTCGCCTCGGTCATCTCGGAGCGGTTCCAGATCGACGAGCTCTGGCAGGGCATCGCCGTCGTCGCCGGGCTGAGCGTGATCAACACCGTGCTCACGTCGCTGCTCGCGATCGACGACGACGACTTCTACTACCGCAACGTCGTCAAGAAGCAGGCGAAGCGCCGCGGTCAGATCAGCTCCGACGTCCCGGCGCTCTTCTTCCTCGAGATCGACGGCCTCGCGCACGACGTGCTCGCCCGCGCGATCCGCGACGGGAACGTGCCGACGATGGCGCGCTGGGTGCGGGAGGGCTCGCACCGGCTGATCGGCTGGGAGACGGACTGGTCGTCGCAGACCGGCGCGTCGCAGACCGGGCTCCTGCACGGGACGAACGAGGACATCCCGGCCTTCCGGTGGTGGGATCGGGAGCAGGGGAAGGCTGTCGCGTCGTCGGCACCGAAGGACGTGATGGCGATCGAAGCGCGCCTCTCGGACGGCAAGGGGCTCCTGTTCGCCGACGGTGCGAGCCGCGCGAACATGTACTCGGGAGACGCTCCCCACTCCCTGCTCACGATCTCGACCGTGCTCGAGCGGCGCGAGGGCCGGCTCGGCCAGGACTACTTCGCCTACTTCGCGAACCCGTACAGCCTCGTCCGCACGCTCTGCCTCGTAATCGCGGACATCGCGGGCGAGCTGTGGGAGACCGCCCAGCAGAAGCGACTCGACATCCAGCCGCGGGTTCACCGGGGCGGCTTCGTCTACCCGCTGATGCGGGCCTGGATGACGGTCGTCCAGCGCGACCTGCAGGTGCAGACGGTGATCGGGGACGCGTACGCCGGCCGCCCCGTCGTCTACACGACCTTCTCCGGATACGACGAGATGGCTCACCACGCCGGCATCGAGCGTCAGGAGACGCTGAAGGTGCTGCGCAAGCTCGACCGCCAGTTCGCCCGGCTCGAGCGGGCCGCGCGAGACGCACCTCGCCCGATCGAGTTCGTCGTGCTCTCGGATCACGGCCAGACGCAGGGAGCGACCTTTCTGCAGCGGTACGGCCTGACGCTCGAGGAGCTCGTCACGCAGGCGTGCCGGTCGAAGCAGGTCGAGGCGGCCGGCCAGGGCGACGAGGGCTGGATGTACCTCGGCGCGACGGCGACGGAGGCGTCGCAGGGAACAGGGCTGTTCGCGCGGGGTCTCACGGCCCTCACCCGGAAGAGGAAGGTGGACGACGCCGTCGTGCTCGGGCCGGAGCGCAAAGCGGAGCTCGAGCAGGTCGGCCGGGCGGAGCTGCCGGAGGTGGTCGTGATGGCCTCCGGCTGCCTCGGGCTGATCTCGTTCCCGCGTGAGCCCCGTCGCGTCACGCTCGAGCGGATCCGGACGCTCTACCCCGACCTGATCCCGGCGCTGCTCGAGCATCCAGGGATCGGCTTTGCGCTCGTCCGCTCGGAGGAGCGCGGCGCGGTCGTGCTCGGCAAGTCAGGGACGAGCTACCTGGACGAGGATCGGATCGAGGGCGAGGATCCGCTCGCTCCCTACGGCCCGAACGCCTCACGCCACGTGAGGCGAACGGACGGCTTCGAACACTGTGCCGACATCATGGTCAACTCGACGTTCTGGCCCGAGACGGGCGAGGTGGCCGCCTTCGAGGAGCTCGTCGGCTCCCACGGCGGCATGGGCGGTACCCAGTCGCACGCGTTCGCGCTCGTCCCCTCGACCTTCGCGCTCCCCGACGAGCCCGTCGTCGGCGCGGGCGAGCTCCACCGCTGGATGCGCCGCTGGCTCGCCGACCTCGGGCACGAGGCGTACCGCGAGGACGGCGCCTAGCGTCGCGAGCTCGGCGCCCGCCGGCGGCCTGCTGCAGTCTCCGCGAGAACGCGATCGACCGTCTCCAGCGCGGCGGCGTTGCCGTCCTGCTCGTAGCCGGCGAGCGCCGCGCGACAGGCGGGCAGCCGGTCGAGGAAGGCCTCGAACGCCGCCGGCGTCAGCTCCTCCGCGTAGGCTCCGTAGCCGAGCTTCTGCAGGTAGAGGGCGTTCAGCAGGTGGCCGAAGTGGCCCCGGGAGGGAACGACGAACGCCGGCTTGCCGAGGTAGACGGCCTCGCTGAGGAGCGTGAACGCGCCGTAGGCGACGACCGCCCGCGCGGTCCGGAGGTCGTCGATGAACGTGGGCTCGCTCGGGCGGCGGTAGGTGGCCGGGCCGTCGACCACGTCCTCCTGGAGCCCCGGCCGCAGCCCGTGGATCTTGCAGGCGACTCCGGTCGCGAGCAGGGCGGCCGCGAGCGGCTCCTGGCGCGGAGGAAGGTAGGCGAGCACGTGGTCGCCTACCTCCGGCGACGCCTCGAGGATCTCGGGCCGGAGAATCGGCGGGACGAGCGTCGTCCGGGGCTCGAGCAAGAGCGGGTAGAAGAAGGTCGTGATGACGTAGTGGGTCGCGTTCGGCACCTTGGCGCCGACGAGGTTGCGGCTGCGCCAGAGCTCGGCCTCGTGGCCGCGCAGCAGGCCGGGATCGTGGCGGCAGCGGTCGATCGCATGGATGTGGTCGATGCTGATCAGGGGGAGCGAGTGCCGGATCGCGAAGAGCGCGACGAACGACTCGCAGTCCGTGATCACGGCGTGGGGCCTGAATGCCTCCGCGGTCGCGTAGAGGTCGCGAACGTCGCGGGGCCAGCGCGTCACCGCCTCCGCCAGGCTCGGGACGTTCGTCTCCCAGTCGCCCCGTTCGGCGGCCTCGCCGCTGCCCAGCGACCAGAGCTCGTCGGTCTCGGGGAAGCGGCCGGCGAGGTACTCGTGAGCGTGCCCCGAGGCGACGATTCGCACGTCGTGCTCCCTCAGGAGCGCCTCGATCACGACGCGCGAGCGCACGGCGTGGCCCAGGCCGTCACCCGCGATGCCGTAGAGGATTCGCACGGGGCCAACACTTCTAGCAGCAGTCCGGCTTCCCCGCAAACAGACCTTAATCGACGCTTCACGCGCCGTTAACACGGAGCAAGGAGCCGTTAACGGCGGGCTGGTTCAATCGTGGCGATGCAGGATTCCGAGCCCACGCAGGAGCTACCGGCGGGGACGCCCGAGAAGCGGCGCGCGCGGATCGGCAGGCTGATCCGGAGCAGCGCGCCGCTGCTGGTCGCCGGCGTCCTCGGCGCCGGCGTCGCGGTCGGCATCGGCGCGGCGGTCGACGACGAGGGCGGCACAACCACCGTCGTCCGCGAGGTGAGCCCGGCGAGCGTGAGCCGGCAGGCCGACTTCGCCGCGGCCGGGGGCATGAGCATCCGGGAGATCTACGCGCAGGCGGCGCCGGGAGTCGTGCAGATCACCGCCACGTCCGCCGGAACGAAGGATCCGTTCGGGTTCGACCAGCGGGCGCAGGCGCTCGGCTCGGGCTTCGTGATCGACAAGGCCGGGCACATCATCACCAACTACCACGTCGTCCAGGGCGCTCAGGAAGTGTCGGTCAACTTCTCCTCGGGCCGCGACCGTGTGCCCGCGAAGATCGTCGGCGTCGATCCTTCGACCGACATCGCCGTGCTCGAGGTCGACATGGCACCCGACGCGCTCACGCCGATCCCGCTCGGCGACTCCGACGGGGTTCAGGTCGGCGACCCGGTCGTGGCGATCGGAAACCCGTTCGGCCTCGACCGCACCGCAACCGCTGGGATCGTGAGCGCCGTCCAGCGGGAGATCACCGCTCCGAACGGCTTCCCGATCGACCACGTGATCCAGACCGACGCGGCGATCAACCACGGCAACTCGGGCGGGCCGCTCCTCAACGCGAGCGCGCAGGTGATCGGCGTCAACTCGCAGATCACGAGCGGCGGGCTCGTCGACGGCAACGTCGGCATCGGCTTCGCCGTCCCCATCAACACCGCCAAGGAAGTCGCTGCGCAGCTCATCGAGGACGGGACGGTCGAGCACGCCTTCCTCGGAATCGAGATGACGACGATCACGCCGGAGCTTGCCGAGAACGTCCGGCTCCCCGTCGACGAGGGCGTCCTCGTCGCGGCGGTTCGCCCGGGGAGCCCGGCGGAGAAGGCCGGGCTTCGCGGCGGCGACACGCAGATCGTCGTCAACGGCCAGACGTTCGTGCTCGGCGGCGACGTGATCACGAGCGCCGACGGCGAGCAGATCGCCGACGGCGGGCAGCTCCGCGAGATCGTCCTCTCGAAGCAGCCCGGTGACACGATCGAGCTCGAGATCAACCGAGACGGGGAGGTGTTGCAGATCTCGGTGCAGCTCGGGAGCCAGCCGGCGTCGCCCACCGGCTAGGCACCCGTGGCCCCGCGTCAGCGGGGCGCCGCTTCCGAAGGCCTCTCCCTCCCTGGAGGCTCGAGCCGAACCCGCCAGCTACGGCTCGCGGAAGCGCCGCACAGCCGCCGGCCCGCCGCACACGGGCCGGCGGCCGCCCTCCCCCGCTACGATGGGGCGATGCCTGTTCGCTCGGAGACGATCGAGGTGACCGGCATCCGCTGCGAGCGCTGCGTGATCCGACTCGGTGGGGCGCTCGCCGGCCTCGAGGGCCTCGAAGCAGCGAACGCGAACCTGATGGGCCAGGTGACGCTCGCCTGGGACGACCAGCGGCTCGACCGCGAGACGATTCTCGCCGCGCTCGCGCGCGCCGGCTTTCGGCCAGCCGGGGAATAGCCGCCGCACGCAGGCCGTTTCCAGCTGCGTAGGTGGTAGCGTCCGCATTCGTGAGCGAGATCGAGTCCGAGAGCGCCGCCCGGCGGATCGCCGGCGAGGCGCGGGACCGCGTGAGGTTCGAGGAGGAGGCGCTCGAGCTGGCCGACCAGCTCTACCGGGTGGCGCGGCGGCTCGTCTCGACCCGCGAGGAGGCGGAGGATCTCGTCCAGGAGACGTACTCCCGCGCCTTCCGCAACTGGCGCTCGTACCAGCCCGGGACGAACATGCGCGCCTGGCTGTTCCGGATTCTCACCAACCTGAACATCGACCGGGGCCGGCGCGAGCAGCGCTCGCCCGACCTGCAGCCGATCGAGGAAGGCGACTACTTCCTCTACAACAGGCTCGAAGAGACCGGTCCGGCCGATGACGACGAGCGGGTCGTCGAGCGGCTCTCGCAGGACGGCGTGGTGCAGGCGCTGGCGGCGCTGCCCCACGACTTCCGCGACGTGCTCGTCCTCGTCGACATCGGCGAGTTCAGCTACAAGGACGCGGCCCAGATCCTCGACATCCCGGTCGGAACGGTGATGTCGAGGCTCCATCGCGGCCGGCGCATTCTCAAGCACGAGCTGGTCGAGAAGGCTCTCGGGTGAGCGTGGGGGGATACTGATGGCGGGGGACTGCGGAGATCTCTGCGAGAAGTGCGAGGAGCTGCTGCAGCCGTTCCTCGACCGCGAGCTGACCGACGAGGAAAGGATCGAGGCCGAGGCGCACCTGCAGCTCTGCGACCATTGCGCGCGGCGGTACCGCTTCGAGGAGAGCCTCCGCCGCTACGTACGCAAGTGCTGCGAGGAGCCGATGCCGCAGGAGCTGAAGGAACGGCTGGCCGCGCTCCGCACGCCGCTGCTCTGACCGGCGCGATCCGCCGTCAGCCGCGGTCGGCGCCGACGATCACGACGAGCCGGTTCGGGTCGCCGCCGCCGGGGAGCGCGGCGGTCTTCACGCCGAGCTGTGCGGCGAGCCGCTGCGCGATCTGCTCGCCCCCCGGCGGGTAGTAGACCCGCGTCTCCGGGTACGCGCTCGAGTCCGCCTTCGCCACCGCCCCGATCCGGTACGCGAGCCCGGCGATCTCGTCCGCGAGACGGGTGGCGGCACTCGCCGTGCCGCTCCCGTTGAGGACGTCGACCTCGATCTCCCAGGGCTGCGGGAGCCCGGCGAGCGCTTCCTCGTCGAGCGTGACCGCGGGCGGCGCGACCGGGACCGCCGCTACCTCGTCGTCGCCGTCGACTCGCGGGAGGACGACGAACCAGGCGAGCGCCGCGAGCGCGCACGCGAAGGCAACGGCGGCAACGAAGCGGCGCAGCGAGAGCGCGTCGACGATTCGCGGGCGGACCGGGAGACCGGCCAGCTGCCGGGCTTCGCGATTCGAGACACCGAGGGCCGTGGCGTAGACGAGCGCGGCGGTGAGCGCTGCCTGGGTCGACTCGAACCGGTAGATCCGGTTCTCCTCGAGCGCCTTGACGGCTTCGGGGTCGAGTTCGGCGCGAGCCGCGGCCTCCTCGACGGTGAGGCGACGGCGAGCGCGGGCCGCGCCGAGCGGCGATGCGACCATGGTCAGCCGGGGTATTCGCCGAGCCGGCCCTCGACCCTGCGCAGATCGT
>JBBILK010000021.1:7100-12960 GCA_037444965.1 Actinomycetota bacterium
CGAGCGCGGGCTCGAGCGCGCGGGCGCCGGCGTCCGGGACGCGATGCCATGCGGCCCGTCCGAGCGCGACCGGGTGACCCCGCACGCCGCCGTAGCTCGCGGCGACGACGTCTCCCGCACCGGCGCGCCATGCGGCGGCCACGCGGTCGATCGCCTCTGGCGCGATCAGCGGGCCGTCGGCGAGGCACACGACGGCGACCTCGACGTCGGGGCCGAGCGCGGCGAGGCCACAGCGAAGCGAGGCGCCGGGGCCGCGCTCCCACTCGGGGCAGTCGACCACCCGGGCGCCGGCGACCCGGACGGGGTGAGCGCCGGCGACGACGACGACGTCGTCGACGTCCGCGTGCGCGAGCCGGCGCAGCACGTGGGGGAGGAGGAGCTCCTGCTTCGGCCGGCCGAAGCGACTCGACTCTCCGGCCGCGAGGACGACGGCAGCGATCACACGGGCGCGGCGCAGTCACGCATGCGTCGTGAGCGCCTCGATGTCGGCCAGGTGGATGAGCTGGTAGGCGGTCCGGCTCACGTGCACGCGGTCTGCCTCCTCCTCGAGCTCGGAAAGCGTCCGCCAGAGGTCGCGCGCGCAGGAGAGCAGCTCCGCGATTCGCTCGTGCACGTCCGCGTGGCCGTCGCGTTCGGCCGCCGCGTTGAGCGCGAGCCCGAGCGCGCCGATCACGTCCGGCTGTCGCGTCCAGAGGAGGGACGTCGCCATCGTCAGGTAGCTGTGGATGCGCGCGAACGCGATCGGCTGCACGAGCGTCCTCGTCCCGAGCTTCGGCGGCGTCAACCGCTCCGGCGTCTGCCCGTCCGCGATCCGCGTGGCGTTGCGACCGAGCACTCCGCGTAGCTCCTCCTCGGAGTAGCCCGCCAGACGGGCGATGCGCACGTCGAGCAGGAGCGATTGCGGCTGCTGGCCGTACGGGAAGTCGGAGGCGTAGAGCAGCTGGCCCGGCGAGACCCGGCAGTAGAGGTCGAGGATGTCGACCGCGCTCCAGATCGAGGTGTCGAAGAAGACGCCGGGGTGGCCGGCGAAGGTCTCGGCGAGCGCTGCGAGGTCCGCGATCCCTCCGTGGGCGACGATCAGCTGCGCCTGCGGATGACGATCCATCAATCGTGCGAGCGCATCCGCGATCGGAGGGAGGCCACGCCCGCCGTGGATCAGGATCGGGACCCGGCGGGCGGCCGCGAGCTCGAAGATCGGCTCGAGCCGCTCGTCGTTCAGGAGGAAGCCCTGCGCCCGCGGGTGCAGCTTGATGCCACGTGCGCCGAGCTCGAGGCACCGGGTCGCCTCCTCGAGCGGATGCTCGGCGAGGTCGAGCCGGGCGAACGGAATCAGCCGGCCGGCAGACCGTGCGGCCGCCTCGAGCGTCCGGTCGTTCGCGGCCCGGAACCCGGGATGCCGGTCGGGCTCGTCCATGCAGAAGCAGAAGGCGCGATCCGCCGCGGAACGGCGCAGGAACGAGAGGAGCTCCTCGAGCGGCGCCGCGAAGCCGTCGATGTCGCGACCGCAGTGAACGTGGGCGTCGAAGATCTCGGCGCCCGCAGGCAGCGACGCCTCGAGCTCCTCCGAGTAGGCGAGCACGAGGCGATCGGCTCGTTCGAGCGCATCCTTCACCCTTCCGACGATACCGTGTAGAGGCCGGGGCGCTCCGGCCGGTCCCTCATGCCCAACGTTCTCATCGTCTCCGACACGATCCGCTCGCCGGAGCTCCGCCACGAGCTGCCGGTGGCGGTGCCGGATCCCCTCGTCTACGCCGAGCTGAACGGGAGCCGGTTCGTGTTCGTCAGCTCGCTCGAGCTCCCGAGGCTCGCAGCGCTGGGCGGGCTCGAGCTCGTCTCCTTCGAGGAGCTCGGCGCCGACGAGCTCGCCGAGCGCGGCATCCCGTGGAACGAGTTCGACGGCGAGATCGCGCTCAGGGCCTGCCGCCATATCGGGCTTCGCGACGCGGTCACGCCGAACGGCTTCCCGCTCGGGATCGCCGAGACCCTGAGGGCGCAGGGGATCGTGCTCACGCCCGACTACCGGCTGTTCGAGGAACGCCGCCGCTCGAAGACGGAAGCCGAGCTCGCGGGCATCCGCCGGGCGCAGCAGGCGGCCGAGGCGGCCATGGACGCCGTTCGGGCCCGCCTCCTGGAGGGGCCGCCGGTGGGCTGCGAGCAGCTTCGCCTGCTCGCGACTCGCGCGTTCTCGGACGCGGGCGCCGCGATTCCCGACCTCGTGATCGTCTCGCACGGCGCGCAGACGGCCGTCGGCCACGAGCCCGGGTCGGGCGCGATCGAGCCCGGCGAGCCGATCGTGGTCGACCTCTACCCGCAGGACCGGCAGTCCGGCTGCTACGCGGACATGACGAGGACGTTCTGCCTCGGCACGCCGCCCGGCGAGCTCGTCGAGTACCACCGCCTCTGCCTCGAGGCGCTCGCCGCCGCGACGGCGGCCATCCGGCCAGGCGTGACCGGGCGGGAGGTGTACGGCATCGCGGCGGACGTGTTCGAGGCGGCCGGGTATCCGACCGACCGCACGAAGCCCAAGGGCTCGATTCTCGAGGACGGGTTCTTCCACGCCCTCGGGCACGGGGTCGGGCTCGAGGTGCACGAGCCGCCGCTGCTCGGACGGAGCGGGCTCGAGCCCCTCGTCCCGGGTGACGTGCTCGCGGTCGAGCCCGGCTGCTACCGGCAGGGCTTCGGCGGCTGCCGGCTCGAGGATCTCGTGGTCGTGACGGAGGACGGCTGCGAGGTGCTGACGGCCTGCCCGTACGACCTCGCGCCCTGAGGTCAGGCAGAGAGGGCGAGCAGCTTCTCGAACCGGGCCGGGTCGTCGAAGGGCCCGATCAGCGCGAGATTGAGCCGATCCTCCCGGATCACGTCCGCGGCGACGCGCTGTACGTCCTCCGCGGTCACGGCGTCGAAGCCGGCGATGACCTCGTCCAGCTCGCGCACGCGGTTCTCGAGCACCTCGCTGCGGAGCCCGAACAGGATCAGGCCCTTCGGGTCCTCGAGCGAGAGCACGAGCCGCCCCTTCGTGTAGTTGCGCGCCTTCTCGAGCTCGTCTGCGTCGACGGGCTCGGCCGCGATGCGGGCGAACTCGGCGGCGATCGTCGCGATCGCCTCGTCGATCCGCTTGATGTCGACGCCGGCCTGGGCGAACAGCGTGCCAGTGTCCGTGTAGCCCTGGATCAGGGCGAACACGTAGTAGGCGAGCCCGCGGCGCTCGCGCACCTCGGTGAAGAGCCGCGAGGACATCCCGCCGCCGAGGACGGCGCCGACGAGCGCGAGCGCGTAGCGGTCCGGATGGTCGATCGGGTAGCTGTGGACGCCGAACCGGAGGTGGGCCTGATCGGACGCCTTCGTGTGCACCTTGACCGCTGCACCCGCCTGGACGACGTCGACCGGCGCGGGAAGCGCCGAGGCGCCGTTCGGGACGTCGCCGAGCATCGTCTCGAGCCGCTCGAGCAGGTCGCTGCCGACGTTCCCGGCGACGCCCGCCACGACCCGTGGCGCGCGGTACCAGCGGTCGAGGTAGTCGAGGAACGTCTCCCGGCCGGCCGCCCGGACGGTCTCCTTCGTGCCGATGATGTCCCAGCCGAGGGGCTGGTCGCCGTAGAGCAGGTGGTCGTAGACGGAGTCGACGTAATCCCGTGGCGTGTCGAAGAGCATGTTCATCTCCTCGACGATCACGCCCTTCTCGCGCTCGATCTCCTCGGAGTCGAACTTCGAGTGGCGGATCATGTCGACGAGCACGTCGAGCGCGACGTCACGGTGCTCGGCGGCGCACTTGACGTAGTACCCCGTGTACTCCTTGCCGGTGAAGGCGTTGAACTCACCGCCGATCGCGTCGATCTCGCCGGCGATGTCCTGGGCCGTCGGCCGCCGCTCGGTGCCCTTGAAGAACATGTGCTCCGCGAAATGGGCGATCCCGTTCGTCTCGCGCGTCTCGTAGCGCGAGCCGGCCGCCATCATCAGGAAGCACGCCACCGACTTCGCGTGCGGCATCGGCGCGGTCAGGACGCGCAGGCCGTTCGTGAGTGTCGTTCGCTCGAACGCGGTCACGGGGCGCATGCTAGCGGCCGTCGACAGGGCGGCTTCGCCGTTACCGTTCCAGCGCTGCGAGCTCGGCGAGCACGCGGTCGACCTCGTCCGGGGTGTTGTAGTGGACGAAGCCGATCCGGACCGCCCCCTCTGGGAGGCCGAGGTGCTCCATCACCTCGACCGCGTAGTAGTTGCCGGCCCAGACGGCGATCTCCCGCCGTCCGAGCCGTGTCGCCACCTCGTCCGGCGCCAGCGTCGGATGGGTGACGGCGAACGTGGGCGTCCTCCCGTCCATTCGGGGGACTCCGTGCAGCCGGTACCGGTCGGGCAGCCCGGCGAGGAAGCGCTCGCCGAGCTCGCGCTCGTGCGCCATGATCGCGTCCCAGCCGACCGAGCGGACGTAGTCGACCGCGGCGGTGAAGCCCGCGAGCAGCTCGTGGGGGAGCGTGCCCGTCTCGAAGCGCGCTGCGACGGGCTCGTCGGGCGCCGGGCGCACCTTGTACGGCCGCCAGCGCTCGAGCACCTCCCGCCGGCCGTAGAAGAGGCCGAGGTGGGGCCCGAAGAACTTGTACGCCGAGCAGAGGAGCACGTCGACGCCCGCCGCCGCGACGTCGATCGGCCCGTGCGGCGCGTAGTGGACGGCGTCGACCCAGGCGAGCGCACCCGCCTCGTGCGCGAGCTCTGCGATCCGGCGGGCGTCGGTGACGGTGCCGACCGCGTTGGAGGCCCACGGGAAGGCGACGACGCGGGTGCGGGACGTCAGCTGCCGCTCGAGATCGTCCAGGTCGAGGCGGCAGTCCGCGCGGCCGAAGGCGACCCGGCGGACGACGAGGCCGAGGTCGCGTGCGAGCTCGAGCCACGGGGAGACGTTCCCGTCGTGGTCGAGGCGGGTCACGACGATCTCGTCGCCGGCCTCGAGCTCCCGTCCCAGCGTCCGCGAGAGAGCGAAGTTGAGCGTGGTCATGTTCGGCCCGAAGCCGACCTCGTCCACGGAGCAGCCGAGGAACGCCGCGGCCGCGATATGAGCCTGCGCGACGACGAGATCGCTCTGGCGGCTCGTCTCGAACGGCCCGCCCAGGTTCGCGTTCGACTCCCGCAGGTACGACGCGATCGCCTCGATCACGCTGTCGGGCACCTGGGTGCCGCCCGGCGCGTCGAGCAAGGCGAGCGGGCGCTGCAGGGCGGAGAAGCGCTGGCGGATCGCCGTCACGTCGAGAGCGACGGCGCTCACGGCGAGGTCACGTCCCGACGTACGGGAGGTCGTCCTCGGTGATCGTGCGGAAGCTCCCGGGCAGCGGCGTCTCGACCGCATGGATCTCGCGGTTGTCGAGCAGGAAGTTCTCGCGGCCTGCGACGTCGTACGCGAGCCGGTCGACGTATCGCTCGAGGATCTCCTCGGAGTCCGCCTCGACGAGGAACGTGAGCGTGACCTTGTACGGCATCCGACCGTGAAGTCTAGGCCGCGGTCGACGCCGACGCCGGGCGGCCGTTGACCCGCCACGCGTAGCGCGGCTTCACCCTGAGCGAGTTCCCGACGAAGCAGTCCCGCTCCGCCCTCGCGAGCAGCTGTCCGAGCGCGTCGCCTGTGGGCTCCGGATCGAGCTCGACGTCGAAGTCGACCGTGAGCTCGACGACCGCGTACCGCCCGTCGGGCTCGGTCTTCGTGACGGAGCTCGACATGCGCGCCGCGGAGGTTCGGAGAGCGCCGCGGGCATGGAAGCCGAGGCTCTTCAGCGTGCAGCGCGCGACGGCTGCGAGCAGGAGATGCTCGGGCGTCCAGCTCCCCGGGATCTCGAGCGGCGACCCGTCCCCGTCGAACGCCAGGCCGTCGCGGCCG
>JBBILK010000021.1:12982-13896 GCA_037444965.1 Actinomycetota bacterium
CGAAGACCTTCGCCCGAGTCGTCACGGGCTCGACTCTACTAGCCACCCCAGCGGTTCGTGATCGGGAGGCGGCGGTCGCGGCCGAACGCGCGCGGCCGCAGCTTCACGCCCGGTGGGGCTTGGCGTCGCTTGTACTCGGCCTTGTCGATCAGCGCGAGCGCGCGCTCGACGACGAGGGGGTCGAAGCCGTCGCTCGACAGCTCCTCGCGGGAGAGGTCGAGCTCGACGTACGCCTCGAGCACGGGGTCGAGCTTCGCGTACGGCGGCAGCGAGTCCTCGTCGCGCTGGTCGGGGCGCAGCTCCGCGCTCGGCGGGCGGTCGATCACGGAGCCGGGGATCAGCTCGCGACCGGCGCGGGCGTTCAGGTAGCGCGCGAGCCGGAAGACGTCGGTCTTGTACACGTCCTTGAGCAGCGCGAAGCCGCCCGCCATGTCGCCGTAGAGCGTCGCGTAGCCGACCGAGTACTCGCTCTTGTTGCCCGTCGCGACGAGGAGCCAGCCGAACTTGTTCGAGAGCGCCATCAGGAGCGTGCCGCGGACTCGCGCCTGGACGTTCTCCTCGGCGACACCCGGCTCCATGCCGACGAAGACGGGCTCGAGGGCGGCCCTGAAGGCCTCGACGATCGGCTCGATCGGGATCTCGAGGTACCCCGTGCCGAGGTTCTCGGCCACTCGCTGGGCGTCGCTGCGCGTGCCCTCGGAGGAGAAGCGCGAAGGCATCGAGACGCAGTTCACGCGCGCCGGCCCGAGCGCCTCGGCCGCGAGCGCGGCGGTGAGCGCGGAGTCGATCCCGCCCGAGATGCCGAGCACGACCTCGTGGAACCCGTTCTTGGCGACGTAGTCGGCGAGTCCGAGCTCGAGCGCCAGCCGCATCTCCTCCAGCTCTCCGAGCAGGGGAGCGACCTGCGTCTCCGC
>JBBILK010000022.1:0-13154 GCA_037444965.1 Actinomycetota bacterium
CGGCGAGCTCGGCTACCCGCGGCGCCCCGTCTGCTTCAAGCCCGTCTCGAGCTCGGGGTCGCGCGGCTTCCGCGTGCTCGATCCGGCGGTCGACCGCGCTCACCAGCTTCTCCACGAGCGCCCGGGCAGCCTCGCGATGCGCCTGGAGGAGGTGACGGAGCTCCTTCCCGAGGTCGGGGGCGACGAGCTGATCGTGATGGAGCTCGCCGAGGGGAGGGAGCGGACGATCGACGGGATCGCCGGCGGCGGGCGGATCCTGCTCGGGCATCCGAAGACTCGCGAGTCGATGCGGGCCGGGCTCGCCATGTACTTCGAGACGCTCGAGGACGAGGGGTTGATGGCCGTCGCGGAGCGGATCGTGGGGGCGCTCGGGCTCGACCACTTCTTCAACATCCAGCTCGTCGGCGAGGTGGTGATCGAGGTGAACCCGCGCATCTCGACGGTCGTCTACCAGGAAGACCTGAACCTCCCGTACCTCGGCCTCAAGCGCGCGCTGGGGGAGATCGACGCCGAGGAGCTCGCGGCGTACGCCCGCCGGATCCGGCCGACCCGGCGGGCGCTGCGCTTCTTCGACCAGATCGAGTGGGACGGCGTCGAGTAGGCGGGCTCACGCGTGGCGGAGCGAGCGAACGCCGCTCGCCGCGACGAACGCACCGGCCGCGACGAGCACGATCGCTCCGCCAGGAGCGAGGTCGCCGTAGTACGCCACCGTGAGACCGACGAGCACCGAGCCGACGCCGATCGCCATCGCGAGCAGGATCGTCGAGCGCAGGCTCCAGGCGATCCGGCTCGCGGCGATCACGGGAAGCGCCATCAGAGCCGCGATCATGAGCACGCCCACGATTCGCATCGAGACCGCGATCGTCACGCCGGCGAGCGCGGCCACGGTGACGTTGAGCATCCCGACCGGCACGCCCGCGACACGGGCACCCTCCTCGTCGAGGACCACTCCCGAGAGGGCGCGGTAGAGAAGCGCGAGCACCGTGAGCCCGCCGGCGGCGAGCCCGACGACAACCCACAGATCCGTCCAGGTGACGGTCAGGATCGAGCCGAAGAGGAACGCGAACAGATCGACGTTCAGCGCGCCCGCAGCGGAGACGATGACGACGCCGGCGGCGATGCCCGTGTAGAAGACGAGCGCGAGCGCCTGGTCTCCGACGGCCTGCCGCTTCGACCGGAGCCACTCGAGGGCGACGGCGCCCGCCACTGCGGCGCCGAGCGCCGTCGCAAGAGGCGCCACCCCGAGCAGGAGCCCCGCGGCGACTCCGGCGAACGTGATGTGGCCGATGCCGTCGCCGACGAGGCTCATCCGCCGCTGCACGAGGAAGAAGCCGACCGCGGGCGCCAGCAGGCCGACCGCGCACCCGGCGGCGAAGGCGAGTCGCATGAACTCGGACTCAAACATGGACGTGGGAAGGGTCGTGCCACGCTCCGGGCAGGTCGTGCGGCGAGCCGTCGAAGAGGATCCCGCCCCGCACGAGCACGAGTCGCTCCACGAACCGCTCGACCGCGCCGAACTCGTGCGAGATGTAGAGGATCGTCACGCGGAGGTCTCTGTGGAGGCGGTCGAGCAGCACCGCGAGCGTCTCCTGGGCACCGACGTCGACTCCCGCCGTCGGCTCGTCGAGGACGAGCAGCGAGGGCTCGGCCGCGAGGGCCTTCGCGATGAACGCGCGCTGCTGCTGCCCGCCGGAGAGCGTTCGCAGCGGCCGCTCGGCGAGCGCCTCGAGGCCGACGCGCGCGATCGACTCGCCGACGATCGCCCGGTCTCGGCGACGCAGCGGCCCGATCAGGCCGCTCGTCGCGAGCCTTCCGGCGGAGACGACCTCGCGCACCGTCGCGGGCGCCTCGACGCCGAGCTGCGAGCGCTGCGCGAGGTACCCGATCGTGGCGCGCCGCGAGAAGCCGAGCGCAGGCTCTCCGAAGAGGAGGGCTGTTCCGTCTGCCGGCTCGAGCAGCCCCAGGGCGATCCTGACGAGGGTCGTCTTGCCGCCGCCGTTCGGCCCGGCGATGGCGACGAACTGGCCCTGCTCGATCGCGAGGTCGACCTGCTCGAGCACGGGCTGGCCGCGGCGGTAGCCGAAGGTGACGCCGCGGAGCTCGACCGCTAGCGGCAACCGAGCCCCTCCCTGAGCGCGGCCAGGTTCCCGCGCATGAGCGAGAAGTAGTCCTTCCCCGCCGCCGCCTCCTCGTCGGTCAGTCCCTCGATCGGGTTGAGAACGGCCGTCGCCGCCCCGGTCTCGCGGGCGACCGCCTCGGCCAGCCTCGGCGACACGAGCGGCTCGAAGAAGATCGTGGTCGCGCCGCTCGCGCGGACCTCTTCCACGACTCGCTCGAGCTCCCGGGGGGTTGGCTCCACCTCGGGCGAGAGTCCCGTCACCGCGAGCTCCTCCAGGCCGTAGCGCTCGGCGAGGTACCCGAACGCCGCATGACTCGTGACGATCGTGCGCCGCTCGCAGGTCGCGAGACCGCTTCGGAGCTCGGCGTCGAGCGCCTCGAGCTCGCCGCTGACCTCGGCCGCGGCCTCGGGCCGCCCCAGCTCGGCACCGACCCGCTCGACGATCTTCGCGTACAGCAGCGGGTCGAGCCAGACGTGGGGATCGCCGTCCCGGAGGGGCACCGCGCCGAGGAGGTCGACGGCCGTGCCGCCTGCCCCGGCAACCGCTTCTTCGAGCGCGGGCTGGAAGCCCGAGCCGAAGTAGAGGACGACCTCGGCGGAGCGGATGTCCTCGACGTCGCGCGCCGAGAGCTCGAAGTCGTGTGGCTCGGCGCCGGGCGGCGTCAGATTTCGAACCGAGACGCCGTCGCCGCCGACGCGCTCCGCCGCGTACGCGAGCGGGTAGAAGCTCGCCACCACCGCTCGTC
This sequence comes from Actinomycetota bacterium, assembly GCA_037444965.1. Classification (GTDB taxonomy): domain Bacteria; phylum Actinomycetota; class Thermoleophilia; order Gaiellales; family Gaiellaceae; genus JBBILK01. The sequence continues at coordinate 2,866 of JBBILK010000022.1, forward strand.
CGCCGGCGGAGCTCGATCCGTCCGCGCAGCCGGCCGCGACCGAGAGCGCGCCGGCCGCCACGATAATGAGAATGATTCTCGATCTCATACACGCGGTAGACTAGCGCGTCGATGGCCCAGGGACAACCGGACCCGCCTCCCGGCTCGCCCGCTCAGCTCCTCGAGCGCCGCGGCCTGCGGCCGACGCCGCAGCGGGTCGGGATCGTCGCCGAGCTGATGCGTGAGCCCGACGACGTGACCGCCCAGGAGCTCCACCAGCGCCTCCGCGCAGGCGGAGCCCGGATCGGCCTCGCGACGGTCTACCGGACGTTGACCGCGCTTCGGGAGCACGGCGTCGTCGACACGCTGAGCCACCACCCCGGCGAGCTCTGCTACCGCCTCTGCACCGATGAGGAGCACCACCACCACCTCGTCTGCACGAGCTGCCACCGGGTGGTCGAGCTGCACGACTGCGCGCTCGAGCAGTGGCTCGCGGGCGAGGCGGCCAAGCACGGCTTCGTCGCCACCGGCCACCGCCTCGAGGTCAGCGGCCTCTGCCCGGAGTGCAGCACTCGGGCCCAGAGTTGACAATGCTGTACAGAGTTCGTATAGACTGTGTCACGGTATGGAGACTCTCGCTCGGATCGTGTCCGGTCGCCGTAGCAAGTGGCTCGTGCTCGCGGCCTGGATCGTCCTGCTCGCCGCGCTCGGCCCGCTGATCGGCAAGTTCGAGAGCGCGCAGCGAAACGAGCCGTCCAGCTTCCTGCCGGGCGGCGCCGAGTCGGTTCGAGTGCTCGAGGCTTCACGGCAGTTCCCGTCGGGCGAGGCAGCGCCCGCGATCGCGGTCTTCTCCTCGGACGACGGTCTCTCCGCGGCGGATCGCGCGGCGATCGAGGCAGCTCGGTCGGAACTGAACGAGCGACCGCCCCGCGGCGTCCAGCCCGTGGGTCCCGCCCAGTTCTCGGACGACGGGAAGGCGGCGCTCCTCGTCGTCCCGATCGCCGCAGGCGGTGACGAGGACGTGCTGATCGGTGCGGTCGAGCAGATCCGCGACGCCGTCCACGAGTTGGCTGCCGGGCTCGAGGCAGCGGTGACCGGTCCTGCCGGCTACTCCGCCGACGCCAGCGCCGTCTTCGAGGGGATCAACTCGACGCTGCTCCTCGCGACCGCTCTCCTCGTGCTCCTCCTCCTCGTGGTCATCTACCGCAGCCCGGTCTTCTGGATCCTGCCGCTCCTCGCGGTGTTCTTCGCCGAAGGGCTCGTCCGCGGGCTCGGGTACCTGATGGCCGATGCCGGGCTCGTGATCAACGGCCAGACCGCGGGGATCCTGCTCGTCCTCGTCTTCGGGGCCGGCACGGACTACGCGCTCCTGCTCACGGCGCGCTACCGCGAGGAGCTTCGCGCACGGGAGGACAGGCACGAGGCGATGCGGATCGCCGTCGCGAAGGCGGGGCCGGCAATCCTCGCCTCCGCCGGGACCGTGGTCGCGGCACTCCTCGTCCTCACGCTCGCCGACGTCAACTCGATCTCCGGCCTCGGCCCGGTCGGAGCGATGGGCGTGGCGGTCGCGGCACTTGCCATGCTGACCGTCCTACCGGCACTCCTGCTCGCGGGAGGGCGGCGCGCTTTCTGGCCCTACATCCCGAGGGTCGGCTCCGCGAAGCGAGTGGAGCGGGGCCCCTGGCGGCGGCTCGGCGAGTGGATCGAGCGCCGCCGCCGTCCGGTCTGGATCCTCACCACGCTCGCGCTGGCCGCGGTCGCGCTCGGCAGCCTGACGCTCGACGACGACCTCACCACCGCGAACGCGTTCCGTGGCAACGTCGAGGCGGTCCAGGGCCAGCGGCTGCTCGAGCAGTCGTTTCCCGCCGGCGCGAGCGCGCCGACGACGGTGCTCGTGGGAGACCCCTCCAGGCTCGAGGCCGTCCTCGCAGCGGCCGGGCAAGCGCCCCAGGTGGCGGCGGTGGGCGAGCCCGAGACCGGCTCACCCGGAGCTCGTTTCGACGTCACCCTGACAGCCGACCCGTTCGGCGAAGAGGGCTACGCCCAGATCCCGGCGCTCCGGCAGGAGCTCCGGGCCGCCGGCGGCGAGTCCGTTTCGGTCGGCGGGGCAACGGCCGAGGAGGCCGATCTCCGAGCTGCCGTGGAGCGCGACACGAAGCTGCTCGTGCCCCTGGTGCTGCTGGTCGTGGCCGCGATCCTCGTTGCGTTGCTGCGCGCGCTCACGGCGCCGCTCGTCCTCGTCGCGACCGTCGTCCTCTCGTACTTCGCGGCGATCGGAGCGAGCCTCCTGCTCTTCGAGTACGTCGCCGACTTCCCCGGGGAGGATCCGAGCTATCCGCTGTTCGCGTTCATCTTCCTCGTCGCGCTCGGCGTCGACTACAACATCTTCCTCATGGCCCGGGTGCGCGAGGAGGCGCTCACCGCGCAGACGCCGGAGGCGATGCTGCGCGGACTCGCCGTCACCGGGGGCGTGATCACGTCGGCCGGCGTCGTGCTCGCCGGAACGTTCCTCGTCCTCGGCGTGCTGCCGCTGGTCGCGCTCACGCAGATCGGGGTCACGGTCGCACTGGGAGTGCTGCTCGACACGCTGATCGTGCGCTCGATCCTCGTCCCGGCGCTGACCTTCGAGCTCGGCGAGCGCACCTGGTGGCCGTCGGGTCTCTGGCGCCGCCGGGCCGCACGCACGTCGGGAACCGCCGAGCCGGCGGAGCGGTGAGTCGTGCCCGTCTTCGAGCACCGCACGAGGGTCGAGGCATCCGCACAGGAGATTTTCGACTGGCACACCCGGCCCGGGGCGTTCGAGCGGCTCGTCCCTCCCTGGGAGGACGTTCGCGTCGTCGAGCGGCGCGGCGGCATCCGGGACGGCGGCAGGGTCGTGCTCGAGTTGAGACGCGGTGCCCTCCGCCGGCGCTGGGTCGCCGAGCACACCGGCTTCGAAGAGGGCCTGTGGTTCCGGGACGAGCAGATCGAAGGGCCGTTCGCTTCCTGGACGCACGAGCATCGCTTCGAGCCGGAGAGCGAGCAGGTGTGCCGGGTCGTCGACCGAGTCGAGTACGAGCTTCCGTTCGGCGCGCTCGGACGGGCCGGCGGCGGCTACGCACGACGCACGCTCGAGCGGCTGTTCTCCTTCCGGCACGAGCGGCTGCGCAACGACCTCCTGCGACACGCAACCCTCGTGCGGCGACGCCCGTTGCGAGTCGCGATCACCGGCGCCTCCGGAACGATCGGAGCCGAGCTCGCGGCCTTCCTCTCGAGCGGCGGTCACGACGTGATCCGTCTGGTGCGACGCGCACCGCGCACGCCGAGCGAGGTCGCCTGGGATCCCGCGACCGGCGCCGTCGACGCCGCGCGGCTCGAAGGCCTGGACGCGGTCGTGCACCTCAGCGGCAGGCGGATCGACACGCGCTGGACGGCGTCGCGCAAGCTGGAGATCCGGGCGAGTCGCGTCGACACGACCCGGTTCCTGGCCGAGACCCTCGCCTCGCTCGGGCGACCGCCGAGGACGCTGGTCGCGGCCTCGGCGATCGGCATCTACGGTGACCGGGGCGGGGAAGAGCTGACCGAGCAGAGCCCCTCCGGGACTGGCTTCCTCGCCGAGCTCTGCCAGGCATGGGAGCAGGCGACCGAGCCCGCCCGCGACGCGGCCATCCGTGTCGTCAACCTGCGCACCGGCGTCGTCATCTCCCGGCGCACAGCGCCGCTCTCCCGACTCGTGCTGCCGTTCAGGCTCCGCCTCGGCGCGAGCGTCGGCGGCGGCGAGCAGGTCGTGAGCTGGATCAGCCTCGACGACGCCGTCGCGGCGATCCTCCATGTGCTCGGGAACGAGACGATCGCTGGACCGCTCAACCTGACCTCGCCGAATCCGGTCAGCGTCCGGGAGCTCGTGGACACGCTCGCCACCGTGCTCGCGCGGCCCCGCTTCCTGCGCGTTCCCCGCCGCATGGTCGGCGCGGTGGGCGGAGCGATGGCCCGGGAGACGCTGCTCGCAGACCAGCGTGTCGTGCCTGCCCGCCTGCTGGCAAGCGGTTTCGCCTTCTCCCACCCCACCCTCGAGGCGACGCTCCGGCACGAGCTCGGCCGGCGGCTGCCCGGCGTCGGTGCAGCCGCATGAGAGCGGCCGTGGTCCTGCTCACGCGGGATCTCCGAGTACACGACCACCCCGCGCTCGCAGCGGCCGCGGCCGAGGCCGAGCTGGTCGTCCCCTTGTTCGTCATCGACGACCGCCTGCTCGAGCTGCAGGGCTCAGCCAACCGGTTGGCGTTCCTGATCGACTCCCTCGAGGACCTGCGGCGGTCGCTGCGCGGGCTCGGTGGCGAGCTCGTCGTCAGGCGCGGCGATCCCGTCGCCGAGACGGTCCTGGTCGCCCGTCAGGTTGCAGCGCAGGCGGTCTTCCTGACCGAGGACGCGAGCGCGTACGCGCTGGCCCGGGAACACCGCCTGCGCTCGGCGCTCGGCCGTGAACGTGTCGCGCTGCGGAGCGAGTCGGGGATCGCTGCCGTGCCGCTTGGCGACCTGCTCCCCGCCGACGGCGACCACTACCGCGTGTTCACACCCTTCTGGCGGCGATGGCGCGAGCATCCGCTGCGGTCGCCGCTCGCCGCGCCCGGCCTGCGCCGGGCCGCCGGTGTCGAGGAGGGCACGATTCCCGATCTCGCCGAGATGACCGCGCTCGCCGTCTCGCCTTCGTTGCCTCCTGGAGGCGAGACCGCCGGGCGTGAGCGGATGGAGCGCTGGCTCGAGGGCGGGATCGAGCGATACGCCGAGCTCCACGACGATCTCGCGGAGAACGCGACCTCCGGGCTGAGCCCGTATCTCCATTTCGGCTGCGTCTCGCCACTCGAGCTGGCGGCACGCGCGCGCTCCCACCCCCACGGCGAGGCCTTCGCACGCCAGCTCTGCTGGCGCGACTTCTACCTCCAGCTGCTCCATGCGAACCCTCACCTTGCGCGGAACGACTACCGGCCGCGGGGCGACGCCTGGCTCGAGGACGCGCAGGCGCTCGCCGCCTGGCGCGAGGGCCGGACCGGCTATCCCGTCGTCGACGCCGGCATGCGGCAGCTCCGCCGGGAAGGCACGATGCCGGGCCGCGCCCGGCTGATCGCCGCCTCCTTCCTCGCGAAGGACCTCTACCTCGACTGGCGCCTTGGAGCCGCGCACTTCTCGGAGCAGCTCGTCGACGGGGACGTTGCGAGCAACACGGGCAACTGGCAATGGGTCGCCGGTACCGGCACCGACCCGCGCCCGAACAGGACGTTCAACCCGACCCGGCAGGCGCTGCGGTTCGATCCCCGCGGCGACTACGTGCGCCGCTACGTGCCCGAGCTCGCCGGGATCGACGGCGCGGCCGTGCACGAGCCCTGGAAGCTCGGGCGGGGCAGACCCTCGGACTACCCGGATCGCGTGATCGTGCACGAGACGGCGGCCGCCGCGTTTCGGGCGAGGCGCCGCGGTCGGTCGGCTAGCTGACGACGCGGTAGACCTCGAACGCCTCCGCGTACTCCCGGCCGACGTTGATCCCGCGGGTGCGGGCGAGGTTCCAGACGTAGTCGGGATTCGCGTAGTTGCGGTGCTGCTGCGACTCGTATCGCGCCAGCGCAGCAACCTTGCGCTCGACGTGGCGGCGCTCGAGCGCGACGTACGCCTGGTAGCTGAAGTTCAGGGTGTTCCAGGGGATCTCGTAGCCGAGCACGGTCGTTCGCTTGAACGCACGGAGTCCCTCGGCGGCCACGACCTGGTGGTCCTGGTGGATGTCGCCGAGACTCGGCTGCAGCACCGCGTCCGGAGGCCACTCGGCCCAGAGCTCGATCAGGAGCTCGAGGATCTCCTGGCGGTGGTCGGGAAACGTGCGGACCTCGAAGTCGTGGACGGTGAGCGCCTCCGGAGGAAGTCCGATCTCGGCGGTCGCCTCGCGCACCTCGCGCGCGAGCGTGTCCGGCGGAAAGCCCGCGGGGAGCGACTTCGTGGCGACGGAGAACGCGACGTAGCGAACCTGCGCCCCGGCTTCGACGAGCCGTGCGATCGTACCTCCGCAGCCGAACTCGCCGTCGTCCGTGTGCGGAGCGAGGACGAGCACGCGCTTCCAGGCCTCGATCATCGGTCAGCCGCTTCCCGGTCGCGGTTCGCGGCCGCGAGAGCGGCGAGCCCGGCAAACCCCCAGGTCATCGGGTCCTCGAAGAACGCGTTGTAGAAGAGGCTGTGCACGACGATCGCTGCGAGCGCCGTCCCGGAGATCACCCCGGTGACACGCGCCAGCCTAACGCCTCGCGTGTCGCGAAAGGCGGTGACGAACGCCGCGGCGAGGAACCAGGCGAACAGGGCGAGGCCGACGAGCCCCGCCTCAGCCGCCACGGTCACCGGCGTCGTGTGAGACGCTCCGCTCGGGGGGCGCTTGCGCCCGAGCTCGAGTCGCTCGCCGTAGGCGTGCTTGAAGCCGCCGAGCCCGACCCCGATCACGGGATGGTCGAGCGCGATCCGGATCCCGTTCGAGACGAGCTTCGAGCGCCCGCTCGTCGCGTCGTTCACCGCCGCTCCCGACGAGCCCCACAGGCTGTCCCGGGCATCGTCGAGCTGCGGCAGAGCGAGACCGATCGGGATCAGCACGGCGGCGGTGATGCCGAGCGCGACGACGGCGCGCCGCCGCCAGACCAGCACGGAGAGGAGAGCGACGCCGACGACGAGCGCGACGAAGCTCGACTGCGAGAACGAGAACAGCAGTCCGACCCAGACGCCGAGGATCCCGAGCGCGAGCACGAGATCGCGGTTGGGGCTGGCGCGCACCAAGAGGAGCGCGAGAGCGACCACGATCCCGACCACGAGGAAGCGACCGTAGATCGAGGGGTCGTAGAAGACGGAGTTCACCCGGAAGAACGACGCGTACGCGTTCGCGACCTCGACCTTCCCGTTCCAGAAGACGCCGTGGGCCACCCACTGCCCGATCCCGACGGCCGCGAAGGCCGCCGCCATACCGCCGACGAGCCAGCAGAGACCCCGAAGCGGACGGGCACGCCAGGGGAGCCGTGCGACGAGCAGGGCGAGGAGTCCGAAGGGGAGGACGAAGAAGAGCAGGCTCACGGCTCCCTCGCGCAGGTCGTCCGTCCAGGTGAGCGAGAGACCGAGCCAGAGCACGAGGGCGGCGAGCGCGGGCGCGAGGCGGCCGAGCTCGCGGGCCTCGGTCTGGCCGCGGGCGAGCTCCCAGCCGAGCGCGAGCCCGCCGCCGGCCACGATCACGTAGAGGGCGACGAGGAGGCTGGCGCTCGTGTCGCCGACCGTGACCGGGATCCGCGCCGGCACCGCCAGGAGGGCGAGGAACGCGAGCGCCCAGGGCCACCGCCGGACGAGCACCGCGACCGCGACGGCGAGCACGATCCCGACCAGGGCGACACCGGCGAGCACCGCACCCTGCCCCGACGGGACGAGGAGCGGTACGAGCAGCACGGCTCCGACAGCGAGCGCGACCAGCCCGGCCAGCCGCCAGCGAGGCGGTCGCGCGACGACGAGCGCGGAGAGTCCGGCGGCCGCGAGCGGGCCTCCGGCACGGGCCAGCTCCGCCGTCATCCGCCCGTCCCGCGTGCGATCCGGACCGGCACTTCGAGCGGCACCGACACGTTGCCGGCGGGATCGTGCACGCGCAGCACGAGCACGTACTCGCCGTCCGGGAGGAGGCGCCCTCGCACCCGCCCGTCCCAGCGGACGCTCGCCCTCCCTGCCGGCTTCGTCCGCCCGCGGACGACCGGCGTCTCCGCCAGCTCCTGGCCGCGCACCGAGAGAACGGCGCGCCCGGGCTCGTCGGAGCGGTAGACGACGCGGACGCGGTCACGAACCCCGTCTCCGTCCGGGGAGAGCTCCGGCGGCGGGGCGGCCACCAGCGTCACCCGTGGCGGTGACGTGTCGAGCCGAACCGCCAGAGGGACGGTGATCGTCCGCTCCTGCCGGCGGAGCTGCAGGCGCAGCCGGTACTTGCCCTCGGCTGCGATCGTGCCGCCGTCGGTGCGCCCGTCCCACGTGAACGTCACGTCGCCTCTCGGATAGCGCCGGTTCTCCACGAGCGTCCTCACGAGCTCGCCGTCCTCGTCGACGATCTGCGCCGTGATCCGGTCGGCTCTTCGCAGGCGTACGGTCAGGTCGGCTGCCGCCGTCGGGCAGGCACAGGTCGGGGCGAAGACCCGGTCGAAGCGCGGGGCCGCCACCGGCCAGCGCTCGTCCTTCAGCGCTTGCGTGACCGCGAAAGCAGCCGTGGTCCCGGCGAGCAGTGCGACGACGAGCAGCAGGATGCCGATCCGGGCCAAGGCGCGGCCATTCTAGTTCCGGGGCAGAGCGGTTCCGCCGCAGCCCGGCTCGTATACTGGCCGCGGTCTTTCCACCGGGGAGGAAAACCGCGCGTGAAATGGCTCGTAAAAGCCTCGACGCAAAAGCTGCTCTCCGCAGTCCCGCACGGGGACGACGCGAACTTCTTCCTCCAATACCGGGTCACGAAGACCCTGCCGCAGCGCGATCCCGCGTTCAGGCGGAAGGTTCTTCGAGCAGCGCGCCATTTCCGTGCCTTCATCGAACACACGGACCGGACCGCCGGCGATGCCGTCTTCTACGAGTTCGGCACCGGCTGGGATCTCGCCGTACCGCTCGCCTTCCGGGCGCTCGGCGCCGGCCGGCAGCACCTCGCCGACATCAGGCCGAACGTGCGCCTCGAGCTCGTCAACGACTCGATCGCCCGCCTCGAGCGGCTGCGGCCCGAGCTCGAGGCAGAGGTCGCTCTGCCGCTCGAGTCGCTCGGGGCGGGCGGTCTCGGCACGCTCGCCGAGCTCGAGCCCCGGTTCGGAATCGCGTACCACGCCCCGATGGACGCCCGGGACACGGGATTGCCCGCCGGATCGGTCGACTTCGTCTCGAGCACGAACGTGCTCGAGCACGTCCCCGAGCTCGACGTCGGCCGGATTCTCGCCGAGTGCCGGCGGCTGCTCGGGAGCGGCGGCGTGCTGAGCTGCCGGATCGACCTGAAGGACCACTACTCCTACTTCGACCGGTCGATCTCCGCCTACAACTTCCTCAAGTTCGACGACGGTCGCTGGCGACTCGCGAACTCGTCGCTCCAGTACCAGAATCGCCTGCGGGCGTCCGACTACCGTCGCCTGCTCTCCGAGGCCGGCTTCGAGATCGTCGCCGACGAGCCGCTGGAGCCGACTCCCGCCGACCTCGAGCTGCTGGCGGCCATGCCGCTCGCCCCGCGCTATCGCGACCGCGCGCTCGAGGATCTCGGCGTCAAGGCGCTCGCGATCGTGGCGCGGCCCAGCCGCTAGAAGACGCCGACGAGCTTCAGGCCCGACAGGAACAGGACGGTCGCGAGCGCCCCCCGGAGAGCCCGGTCGGGGAGACGCACCGTCAGCTGGCTGCCGGCGAGGACACCGGGGATCGAGCCGAGCGCGAGCCAGCCGGTCGCGGTCAGGTCGACGTTTCCCGCCACGAGGTGGGCGACCCCCGCCGCCCAGAGCAGGATCGCGGCGTGGAAGATGTCGGTGCCGACGATCTTGGCGGCCGTCAGCGGGAAGAGCAGCATCAGCGCGAGCCCGAAGAACGTGCCGCTGCCGACCGAGGTCAGGCCGAGGACGAAGCCGCCGAGCAGGCCGATCACGACGGCGATCGCACGGTCGCGGTCGCGGAGCCGGTAGGGCCGGTCGTCCGCATGGCCGCGCACGAACGTCTTCGCGAGGAAGCCGATCCCGGCCGCGATCAGCGCCCCGCCGAGGATCTGCGTCGCGATCTCGTTCACGTCCTCGCCGTAGCGATCCTTCAGCAGCTCCACCACGTAGACGCCTGCGATCGAGGCCGGGACGGATCCGAGCGCGAGCCAGAAGGTGAGGCGCGCGTGGACGTGCCCGAAGCCGCGGTGACGGCCTGCTCCGATCGACTTGAAGATGGCGCCGTGGAGGATGTCGGTGCCCACGGCGACGACCGCCTTGAAGTCGAAGATCAGGATCAGGATCGGCGTCATGAGCGAGCCGCCCCCCATCCCCGTCACCCCGACGAGGAGACCGATCAGGAGGCCGGCCAGCGTCAGCTGCCAGGTCACGCCGACCCGTCGCTAGCGATACGCCTCGATCAGGATCTGCGCCACTTCCGGCCGGGAGAACTCGACCGGCGGCAGCTCCCCGCCCGCGAGCATCTCCCGCACCTTCGTGCCCGAGAGGAACACGTGGTCGTCGCCGGCATGCGGACACGTCTTCGGGGTCGCCATCTGGCCGCAGACCTTGCACCAGAACGCGTGCTCGAAGAACATCGGCTCGATGTCGAGCTCGTGCGGCTCGAACTCGTCGAAG
>JBBILK010000023.1:0-5323 GCA_037444965.1 Actinomycetota bacterium
CGAGACGCTGTCGGCCCCGGACCGCCATCCCCGCGAGTGGCAGCTCGCGACCGCGTACCTCGGGCTCGTGCCGAGCGACGTCGACCCCGCGCTGCCCGGCGACACGGCCTGGCACCCCGTCGACGCGCTGCCGGCGCTCGCGTTCGACCACGGCTCGATCGTGCTCGCCGGTCGCGACCGGCTGCGGGCGAAGCTCTCCTACACGAACATCGGCTTCGCGCTCGCGCCCCCGGAGTTCACGATCTCCGAGCTCCGCGAGCTGTACGTCGCCGCGCTCGGCCACGAGGTGTCGGCGACCAACCTGCAGCGGGTGCTCGTTCGCCGGCGCCTGCTCGAGGACACCGGGGACAAGCGCGGACCGGGGCGCGCAGGCGGGCGCCCCGCGGCGCTGTTCCGGTTCCGCGCGCGGCGCCTCGAGGTGACCGACCCGTTCGCCGTCCTGCGACCGCCCGGCCGCGGCTGACGCTACTTCCAGCGCCGCGCGACACCCGCGAGCTCCTTCACGTAGCCGACGAAGGAGACGGGCGACATGACGGGCGCGTAGAGGAGCAGGTAGGCGAGGAAGCCGGCGTAGTTGCGCCGGATCCGGAAGCCCGCCTCGCGGAAGACCTGCCGCTGGCGGTGCAGCATGATCGAGGCGATCAGGATGTTGATCGGTAGGACGGCGACGGTCATCGGACCGACGATCAGGAAGTTGCCGGTGCAGGCGAGGATGACGCCGGGCAGGAAGCAGATCGTGTAGATCCCGTCGAGGTACGGAAACAGGTAGTTGACGGCGATCGAGTGGCCGTAGAGCTTCCCCTTGCCGAGGAGCTCGGGGCCGTGGTCGCGGAGCCCCTCGATCATCCCCCGGGCCCAGCGCTCGCGCTGGCGGACGAAGTGGCGGAACCGCTCGGGGACCTCCGTGAAGGCGATCGCCGATGGCTCGAAGCCGGTCCGGCCACCGCCGCCGATCATCGCCCAGGTGAGGACGATGTCCTCGCCGATCCGGTCGGGCCAGCCGCCGACGTCTCGCAGCGCCGCCGTCCGGTAGACGCTGAAGGCGCCCTGCGCGACCAGCGTTCCCTGGAGGAGGGCCTGCTGGCGTTTCACGGACGAGATCGCGAGGAAGTAGTCCCACTCCTGCATCCGCGTGAGGAAGTTGCGGCGGGAATTGCGGGCGAGCACCGAGCCTGCCACGGCGACCGTGTCCGGCGGGGACTGCAGCAGCCGTGCGACGATGCGGCGGAGGCTCGAGGGCATGAGCAGCGTGTCTGCGTCGATGGTCGCGACGAGCGACGCGTTCACCGTCACGAGGGCCGCGTTCAGGGCGAGCGCCTTGCCGCCGTGCTCGGCCCGCACCAGCCTGACGCGCGGGTCCTTGCGAGCCCAGAGCTCGACCGTCTCCGGCGTGCCGTCCGTGGAGCCGTCGTCGACGACGACGACCTCGAACTTGCCCGGATAGTCCGACGCGAGGGCGTACGTGATCGTCTCGGAGATCGATCCGGCCTCGTTGTAGGCGGCGACGAGGATCGCGACCTTCGGCCACCGGCGCCGCCTGAGATCGAGCGGCGCGGGGCGGTCGAGGAGGATCGAGGTGACGAGCTGGACGTTCAGGTAGCCGGGGATGATGGCGATGCCGGCGACGACGAATACCGCCGGGACCGAGCCGATGATCGCGGACAGGTCCCGGATCCACGGAAGGGAGATCATCGTGGAGACGATCGCCCACGAGAGCGCGAGGGTGACGCTGATCAGGAACCGCGTCCTGACTCGCAGGTAGAAGCGGCGGGCCGGCGCCGCCTGGACGACGTGAAGCTGTGCGCGCGGCGGCTCCGGCGCGGGCAGCGGGGCGTGCCCGGCCCCGGGAAGGTCCGCGCGTTCCGGTTCGACGAGTGGTGTCACCGAGGCAGGAATCGGCACGGCCGCCGCGACGTGGCCTCCCCCGAAGGGGGTACCTCATCGATGCGAGGGCGGCAGGCGGCGCGAGGCCGGCCGGCTAGGTCGTGCGGTCGAGCGCGTCGCGCAGCGAGGTGACGAACGCGCGCAATCCGCTGGCACCGGACTCGTCGGCGACCTCGATCGCCCTGCTGCCGACGACGACTCCGTCGGCCAGCGACGCGGCCTCCGCCGCCTGCTCGGGGGTGGCGATGCCGAAGCCTGCGAGGAGCGGCAGGTCGGTCACCGACCGCGAGCGGGCGACGAGGTCCGGCAGCTGCGCCGACAGCGCCGAGCGGGCGCCGGTGGTGCCGGTCAGCGAGACGAGGTAGAGCCACCCGTCCGTGTGGGCCGCCGCCTGGCGAATCCGGTCGGTGGGCGTCGTCGGCGCGACGAGCTGCACGCGCGGCAGCTCGGGGTGGGCTTCGATCGGCAGGTCGGCGACGATGAAGCTCGTCGCGCCGGCCGCGCGGGCGTCGTCCCGGAAGCGCTCGTACCCGTAGGTCTCCAGGAGCGAGGCGTACGTCATCGGGATCAGGGGCACGCCGACGCGGCGGCGGCACTCGGCGAGGCAGTCGAGGCAGGCGGCGGTGCGCATCCCCTGTGCGAGCGCGCGCTCGCCCGCCCTGCGGATCACCGGCCCGTCGGCGAGCGGGTCCGAGAACGGGAAGCCGATCTCGAGCAGGTCGGCGCCGCCTTCGACGGCCGCCTCGACGAGCTCGGGGGTCTCGGGCCCCGCCATCAGGTAGATCGAGAGCGACCGGTGCCTGGCACCGGTGCCTGGCACCGGTGCCAGGCTCTCCTCAGGCGTCATGACGTTCTGCCTCCAGCACCGTCGCGAGGTCCTTGTCGCCGCGGCCGCACATGTTCACGAGCACGACCTCGTGCTCGAGCTCGATCGCGCGCGCGAGCGCGTGCGCCGGCTCGAGCGCCGGGATGATCCCCTCCCGCTCGGCGAGCAGGTGGAACGCGGCGAGCGCCTCCTCGTCGGTCGCGGCCACGTACGTGACGCGGCCGGTGTCGCGGAGGTAGGCGTGCTCGGGCCCGACGCCGGGGTAGTCGAGGCCTGCAGAGATCGAATGGGTGTCGAGGATCTGGCCGTCCTTGTCCGCCAGCGTCGAGGAGCGCGCACCGTGGAGCACGGTCGGCCGGCCCCGGCCGAGGCTCGCGGCGCCGGCCGCCTCGACCCCGATCAGCTCGACCTCGCGATCGTCGAGGAAGCCGGCGAACATCCCGATCGCGTTCGAGCCGCCGCCGACGCAGGCGACGACGACGTCGGGTAGGCGTCCGGTCAGCTCGAGCATCTGGGCGCGCGCCTCGCGGCCGATCACCGCCTGCAGCTCGCGCACGATCTCCGGATAGGGAGCCGGCCCGGCGCAGGTGCCGATCAGGTAGTGGGTTGTCTCGACGTTCGTGATCCAGTCGCGGATCGCCTCGGAGAGCGCCTCCTTGAGCGTCTTCGTCCCGAACTCGACCGGTCTCACCTCGGCGCCGAGCAGGTGCATGCGCTCGACGTTCGGGCGCTGGCGGCGCATGTCCTCGGCGCCCATGTAGACGACGCACTCGAGCCCGAAGCGGGCACAGACGGTCGCGGTGGCGACGCCGTGCTGGCCGGCGCCGGTCTCGGCGACGACGCGCCGCTTGCCGAGCGCGCGCGCGATCAGCGCCTGGCCGACCGCGTTGTTGATCTTGTGGGCCCCGGTGTGGCAGAGATCCTCGCGCTTCAGGTAGAGCCGCTTGCCGGGCACGACGCGGTCGGCGGTCGTGATCGGCGTCGGGCGGCCGACGTAGCTTCTGTGGAGCTCCTCGAGCTCCGCCCGGAACGACGGATCGTCCTTGATCCGCCGCCACCCCTCCTCGAGCTCGTCGAGCGCCGGCACGAGCGTCTCCGGAACGTAGCGGCCGCCGTAAGGGCCGTAGTAGCCGGGGGCTTCGGTTGCCGTCTGCGTCATTCGGCCCTCCTTGCCGCGTCCACGAAGGCACGCACCTTGTCGTGATCCTTGATCCCCGGCGCGGCCTCGAGGCTCCGCGCTGCGTCGACCGCCCAGGGGCGGACCTGCTCGATCGCCTCCCGGACGTTGCCGGGCCCGAGGCCGCCGGCGAGCATGAACCGGCCCTCGACCGCCCGTGCCCGCTCCCAGTGGCCGTCGTCCTCCGCGCCCCACGGCAGGTCGAGCACGCGCGCGACCTGCACGCCGCGCCGGAACAGCACCGCGTCGCGGCCGCGGTGGCCGTCCTCTTCCTCGTAGAGCTGGACGAGGTCCGCTCCCGTCTCCTGGGATTCGCCGACGAGGACCGCGACGGACAGCATCGTGTCGGGGACGGGCAGCACGCGGTCGGCCCGCCGGGTGGTCTCGGCGAGGATGAAGCCGGCGAGATCGGCGCCGGCCTCGGCCGCGCAGGCAACGTCCTCCTCGCGGGTCAGGCCGCAGATCTTGACGAGCGGACGCGAGATCAGCTCGCCGAGCTTCGCCGCCGGGTCGGCCGCTCGCATGAGCGACGAGCCGACGAGGATCGCGTCTGCGCCGGCCAGCTCCGCCTCGGCGCCCTGCGCCCGGCTCCAGATGCCGCTCTCGGCGACGACGATGCGATCTCGCGGCGCGGCCGCCACGAGCTCGAGCTGGCGGCTGCGGTCGATCTCGAACGTCGCGAGGTCGCGCGCGTTGATCCCGACCGGGTCGGCGCCGAGCCGGACGGCGCGGTCGAGCTCGAACGCGTCGTGCGCCTCGACGAACGCGTCGAGCCCGAGCTCGCTCGCCCTCGCCATCAGGCGCGCGGCCGCCGGGTCGTCGAGGTCGCGCAGGATCAGGAGGATCGCCGCGGCCCCCGCCTCCGCCGCCGTCCGGACGTCCGCCTCGGTCGAGAAGAAGCCTTTGGCGAGCAGCGGCAGCGACGTGGTCGCATGCGCGGCCCGAAGGTCGTCCCACGAGCCGCCGAAGCGCTCCGAGTCGACGAGGATCGAGACGGCCGCGGCGCCCGCCTGCTCGTAGGCCCGGGCGAGCGCGGCCGGGTCGGCGTCCGCGCGGAGGTCGCCCGCCGACGGCGAGCGGCGTTTGACCTCCGCGATCGCGGCCAGACCCCGGCCGGCGAGCGCATCCCGGAAGCGTCCCATCAGACGGCCGCCCCTGCCCGGGAGAACGCGGCCAGCGCCTCGAGCCGCTCGCCCGCCGCCCCGGAGTCGATCGTCTCGGCGGCGATCGCGATCCCTTCGGCCAGGTCGCGCGCGTGCTCGGCGGCGGCGATCGCGCCGGCGGCGTTGAGGACGACGGCGTCCCGCCGCGGTCCGCCGGCGCCCGCGAAGATCTCGCGGATCATGCGGGCGTTGTCGGCCGGCGCATCGCCCGCGAGCTCTGACGGAGCACAGCGGGGGATGCCAAGCTCGAGCGGATCGATCTGTCGCTCGCGC
>JBBILK010000023.1:5334-12831 GCA_037444965.1 Actinomycetota bacterium
GACCTCGCCGACGAGGTTCGGACCTGTCGGCGAGAGCTCGTCGATCCCGTCGGCGCCGTGCACGACGAACGCCCGCTCGGCGCCGAGCTGCGCGAGCACCTCGGCGAGGGTGGGGACGAGGTCGGGCGCGTACACGCCCACGATCTGGGCGCGCGCGCCGGCCGGGTTCGTCAGGGGGCCGAGCACGTTGAAGACGGTGCGGACGCCGAGCTCGCGCCTGACCGGCGCCGCGTAGCGCATCGCGGGGTGGTGGGAGGGCGCGAACAGGAAGCCGAAGCCGAGCTCGTCGATCGACTGCTCGATCCGCTCCGGCGGCTGCTCGAGGGTGAAGCCGAGCGCCTCGAGAACGTCGGCCGACCCGGAGGCCGAGGAGACGGCGCGGTTGCCGTGCTTCGCGACACCGGCACCGGCGGCGGCGGCGACGAGCGCGGCTGCGGTCGAGATGTTGAACGTCCGTGCGCCGTCGCCGCCGGTGCCGGCGGTGTCGACGAGGTCGCGCCGCTGCGGGCGGACTGCGAGCACGTGGGCGCGCATGGCCTCGGCGCAGCCCGCGATCTCGTCGGGCGTCTCCCGCTTGATCCGCATCGCCGTCAGGAACGCGCCGATCTGGGCGGCCGTGGCTTCCCCGCTCATGATCTGGTCCATCACCTCGCGCGCCTCCGAGCGGCTGAGGTCGCGGCCGTCGAGCAGGCGGGCGAGCGCTGCCTGGATCATGCGTCTCCCTCGGCGAGGAACCGCTTGCCGATCTCGGGCCCGAGCGGCGTCAGCACCGACTCGGGATGGAACTGGATGCCGTCGATCGGGTACTCGCGGTGGCGTACCGCCATCACCTCGCCGTCGTCCGTCGTCGCGCTCACCTCGAGACACTCGGGCACCCGGGTGGCGGCGAGCGAGTGGTAGCGCCCGCCCTCGAGCGGGCTCGGCAGGCCCTCGAAGAGGCCCCTGCCGTCGTGCTCGACGCGGCTCGCCTTGCCGTGGACGAGCCGCCTCGCCTGACCCACCTCGCCGCCGAACGCCTCGACGATCGCCTGGTGGCCGAGGCAGACGCCGAGCGTCGGGATCCGCGGGCCGAGCCGCTTCACGATCTCGATTGTGGCGCCGGCCTGCGCCGGCCGGCCCGGTCCGGGCGAGATGACGAGGTGCGTCGGGTGGAGCGCCTCGGCGCCGTCGGCGTCGATCTTGTCGTTGCGGATCACGATCACCTCGGCGCCGAGCTCCTCGAACATGTGCGCGAGGTTGTACGTGAAGCTGTCGTAGTTGTCGACGAGCAGGATCCGCGCCACTAGATTCCCTCCGCGAGCTCGATCGCGTGCTCGAGCGCCGCGAGCTTGTTCAGGCACTCCTGGTGCTCGGCCGTCGGGTCGGAGTCGGCGACGATCCCGGCGCCGGCCTGCAGGTAGGCGACGCCGCCCGCGAGCACGATCGTCCGGATCCCGATACACGTGTCGAAGCTGCTCGCACCGGGCAGGGCGTAGCCGACCGCCCCTGCGTACGGGCCGCGCCGGTACCCCTCGAGCTCCGAGATGATCTGCATCGCCCGCACCTTAGGCGCACCCGATACCGTCCCGGCGGGGAAGCAGGCGCGCAAGAGGTCGAACGGCGAGACGCCGGGCCGAAGGACGCCGGCCACCTCGGAGACGAGGTGCGTGACGTGGGAGTACCGCTCGGCCTCGAGGAAGCGCTCGACTCGGACCGTGCCCGCCTCGCAGACACGCGAGAGGTCGTTGCGGCCGAGGTCGACGAGCATGATGTGCTCGGCCCGGTCCTTCTCGGAGGCGAGCAGGCGCTCGGCGTCGCCCTCGCCCGGGCGCGTCGTCCCGGCGATCGGGTTGAGGCTCGCCCGCGTGCCCTCGAGCTTGACCAGCGTCTCGGGCGACGAGCCGACGAGCGCGAGCTCGCCGAGCTCGAGCAGGAACAGGTACGGCGACGGGTTCACCCGCCGCAGCGCCCGGTAGAGCGCGACCGCGGTCGCTTGCGTGGGCCGGACGGCGCGCTGGGAGAGGACGATCTGGAACGCGTCCCCGTCCCGGATGTGCTCCTTCGCGCGCCGGACGTTTGCCTCGTACGCCTCGCGTGAGGGGAAACGCCGGGTCGGCCCGGGCCGGGCGAGGGTCGAGGGGGCCGGCTCGGCGAGCGGTCCGGCGAGGCGCCCGGCGATCTCCTCGCGGTCGCCTGCGAGCACTTCCGCGACGCCGGCGAGGTGGTCGAAGCGAACGAGCGTGTGCGCGACGACGAACCGGCTCTCCGGGAGCTCCGGGCCGGAGTCGGGCAAGGGGACGGTCGGCTCGAGCTTCGCGACGTGGTCGTAGCCGAGGTAGCCGACGACCGGCGCGCCGCCGTCCACGGCGCGCTCGGCCTCCTCGACGTCGACGAGCCGCGCTCCTGCGCCGAGCAGGCTGTAGCGGCCGAGGCGTCCCTGCTCGACGGACTCGAGCAGGAAGCTCGGCTCGCCGTCCCGCAGGCGGAGGTAGGCCCCGAGCGGGGTGATCAGGTCGGCCGGGATCTGGGCTCTCGTCGTCTGGATCATGCGGTCATACGAAAAGACCCTCCGGTGTGAGGGTCTCGAGCGGAACGGGCTGTGCGTCCTTTCAGGTCAGGCGACGCTCCCGCCCCGCTCGCTGCGCCAGGCCCACCACCAGCTGCGGACGGAAGTCGTCATCGCGCTAGAGCGTACGTGAAGCGCGGGTGCGTGGTCAACTCGAACTGATGTCAAAGATTTTACGAAGTCGTCAAACTTGTCTCGATATCGTGCTATCGTGGCTGCCGTGGACGCCGTCGAGATCCCCGCGCAGGAGGTCCGGCTGCCCGAGCACGCGATCGAGGCGCTCGCTCGGGGAAGGCCCGTCGTGATCACACGCTACGGTCGGCGGCAGCACGTGCTCCTGAGCGAGGCGCAGTTCGCGCTCGTCGAGCCGCTGCTCGACCTCCTCCGGGAAGGGGTCGCAGTCTCCCCCGAGCTGCTTCTGACCGAGGCCGACCTCGAGCTCGAGTGGGAGCTCGAGCGCGACGACGAGGCGACCGACGCCGACGACGCGCAGATCTCGGCGCTGCTCGCGGAATCGGAGCCAGGCTAACGATGCCCGCTCCGGTCGGAGAGCTCCGGCGCGGGCGGATCTTCTATGCGCTCTTCCCCTTCACGGCCGCGTTCCCGCTCGCATTCCGAGACGAGACAGGAACGACGGGGACGGCGCGGACGGTCGAGGCATTCGCCGCCGCTCGCCGCGGCGCTCCGACGGACGTGATCGCGCGTGGCCGGCTGCGGCCGGTCCTGCTCCTGCACGACGGGACCCGCGGCGAGCACGAGGACGTCGTCTGCCTGAAGATCAGCGGGGTCAAGCCACGGCACCGGCGCGATGCGAGGCAGTGGGACAGGATCGAGCGCCGCGAGCATCCCGTCTTCTTCCACCTGCCCGCCGATTCGGCTCGCTACGGCCTGCCGGGCGAGTCGGTCGTCCGGCTCGCGTCGCTCGGGACCGTTCACAAGAGCGCCCTCCTCGGCCCGAGGCACATCGGTGAGCTGACTGCAACCGAGCTGGAGCAGATCTCGGCGCGCCTGACGAAGGTGCTGAGCCTCGACCTCTCGCGTTTCATCGCCGCGCGGGCGCTGGAGCTCCTGCGGCGGGCGGGACTCGTGTCCAGACGTCTTGGAGAATGATGGTTACATCATGATGCTTCGAACGCAGATCAGCTTCGAGCCGGAGCAGCATCGGAGAGCTCGCGCCCGCGCGGCCGCGCTCGGCGTGTCGCTCGCCGAGTACGTGCGGCGCTTGGTGGCAGCCGATCTGGCCGGTCGGCGCGGGGGCGTCGACATCGAAGCCGTGTTCGATCTCGGTGACTCGGGCGGAAGCGATGTTGCTCGGCAGAAGGATGCCTACCTGGCCGAGGCGTTCGAGGCCGAGCGGCCGAGAGTCCGCTGAGCGTCTTCGTCGATTCGTCGATCTGGTACGCAGCCGCCGACCGGGGCGACCTTGGCAACGCTCGCGCGAAGGCGATCGTTTCGGAGCTGGAGGGTCCGATCCTCAGCGACCACGTCCTGGTCGAGACCTGGACGCTGCTCCGTCGCCGGCTGGGGAGGAACGCAGCCGACCGGTTCTGGGAGGCCCTTCGTCTTGGAGCTGCGGCAATCGAGGCGGTGACGGCGCCGGTCTTCCGGTACGGGCGCCGTCGCAACCGCTTCTTCACCGTGCTCCGCTGAGTCGGTACGCTGGCTCCATGACGCGCAGCGTCATCCTGGGCGCGGCCCGCACGCCGTTCGGCAAGCTCGGTGGCGGGCTCTCGAAGACGCCGGCGGTGCAGCTCGGCGGCCACGTGATCCGGGCGGCCCTCGAGCGATCCGGCGTGCCGGACGAGGACGTCGAGTACGTGATCATGGGCCAGGTGCTGCAGGCCGGGGCGGGACAGATCCCGTCGCGGCAGGCGCAGGTCGCGGCTGGGCTCCCGAGCGAGATCGGCTCGGAGACCGTGAACAAGGTCTGCGCCTCCGGGATGCGGGCGGTGACGCTCGCCGACCAGATGATCCGCGCCGGCGACCACGACGTGATCGTCGCCGGCGGGATGGAGTCGATGTCGCTCGCGCCGTACCTCCTGCCGAGGGCGCGGTTCGGCTACCGGCTCGGGAACGGCGAGATCATCGATCACGCCGTCTCGGACGGGCTCGTCTCGACGTTCGACGGGTGCCACATGATCCAGCAGGCGTCGATGGTGTCGCGCGAGCTCGGCATCAGCCGGGAGGATCAGGACGCGTGGGCGCTCCGCTCCCACGAGCGGGCGGTCGCCGCGATCGACGGCGGCATCCTTGCGGAGGAGATCGTCGCGATCGACGGGATCGAGCACGACGAGGCCCCGCGCCGCGACACCTCGCTCGAGAAGCTCTCGCGGCTGCCGCCGGTGATGGATCCCGAAGGCACGACGACGGTCGGGAACGCGCCCGGGCTGAACGACGGGGCCGCCGCGGTCGTCGTCGCGAGCGAGGCGTACGCGCGCCGCCGCGGGCTCGAGCCGCTCGCCTTGATCACCGGAGCGGCCTATGCGGCGAACGACTTCCCCTACCTCGCCCGCGCGCCGGCGCTCGCCGGCCAGAAGGCGCTCGACCGCGCCGGGAGGCGGATCGGCGACGTCCAGCGAATCGAGATCAACGAGGCGTTCTGCTCGGTCGCGATCCACTCGACGCGGATGCTCGGTGTCGATCCCGAGCTCGTGAACGTGAACGGCGGCGCCGTGGCGCTCGGCCACCCGATCGGCGCCTCGGGCGCGAGGCTCGTGACCACGCTCGCGTACGAGCTTCGCCGCTCCGGCGGCGGGCTCGGGCTCGCCGCGATCTGCTCGGGCGGCGGCCAGGGCGACGCGATCCTGCTCGAGGTCTGAGCGGCTCGGAGGCCGCGCTCACAGCCCGAGGACGAGCGCGAGGGCCGCGTCGAGGTCGCGTAGCTCGCTTGCGCTGAGACGCCCGACCGACCTCCCGTACCACAACGTGTGATACGTAAGACGAACTGCGTTGGGTGTAGGTGGCACCAGGCTTCGGCCGCCACCCACTGCGTCATTCGGGGAGCAGGGCGAGCGCCGGGACGTGCGACGGACGAACTGCTCCGAAGTGCCGCCGGTCGAGAGTTGCCAGCTTCGGCTCGGCGAGGCGCTCGAGGAGAGCGACGATGCTCGCATCCACGACTCCGAGACCGAGGTCGGCATACGTCGCTTGAAGGGCTCGGCACCGCCGGAGATCCTCGGCGTTCGGGTGCTCGACGCGATAGGCGCCGTCGACGACATCGTCCACGAACGTGAGCCACGCTTCCAAACCCAGGCGTTTGTGGCACCAGTAGTCGAGCTCCGACAGGACGAGACCGGGGACGACGAGGCTTTCGTTGGCTGCCTCGAGCAGCTCGGCGCAGCGATCGTGATCGGGATCGGCTGCGTCGAGCGCCGCCAAGAGCGGCCCTGTGTCGAGGACGAGGGCCACGCCGGTCAGTCGTCGCCAGACGGCGAATGCGACACCGGCTCGCTCGTGAGCTCTGCAGCGGACTTGCCGTCGGTCGAGCTGGCAACGCCGACCCGTGGACGCCGCGCTGCCCGAATGGCGGCGGCCTTCTCGTCGACGGCCTCGGCGAACACGACCGAGAGCGGAACACCTCTCCGTCGGGCCTCGGCGTGGAGAGTGGCGAGCGACTCCTCTCGGGCTGTCACTGTTGTGCGACGCATCGGACTCATGATGCGTGATGCTATCAGCTCGGACAGACGCTGACGTTGCGGCGGAACGGCCTCGACGCGCCGCGGCGGTGTCAGACGAACTCGCCGGCCCGGTAGGCCGGGAAGTACAGGTCGGCGGGTCGCGCGGGCCCGTGGGCGGCCTTGAGCTCCGTGTATCGCTTGGTGTCGAGGATGCGGCCGCAGAGGTAGGCGGGGCTGACGTGGCTCGCCCAGCCGCGCTTGAAGAACGCGAGACCGTCGTTCTCGTCGTCGCCGAGCCCGACTACTCCGCCGAGGTCGAGCCAGGTCGTCTGCTCACGGAGGTACTCGAGCGCGTACCACTGGAGGGCGTAGGTGGCGCCGAGCCTGTAGCCGCTCGGCGCGGTGGCGGCCAGGTGGGCGTACGTCACCTCCCCGTCGAGGAAGTACCAGTCGGCGGCGACGAGCTCGCCGTCGTGGTGGGCGAGGAACACGAGCGCGCCCGGCACCTCGAGCTGGGCGGCGAACGAGTCCCGCGAGAAGGCGCGGATGCCGGTGATTCCCTTCCGCTCCACCAGGCCCTGGTAGAGGCGGCTCCAGTCGTCGACGAGGCTGCTCGGATCGTCGCAGACGGAGACCTCGAGCTGGCGCAGCGCCCGCCAGGCTGCGCGGCGGTGATGGCGGGAGACGACCCGCTCGAGCGGCAGCGTGAGGTCGACGATGTAGTGGTGCTTCATCGGCCGCACGATCTCGAAGATCCGCTCGAGCTCGAGGGCACTCACGGGCGCGAACGGATCGGCGACGAGCGTCGCCGAGACGAGCTCGCCACGGAGCTCGTCGAGGTCGGCGGCAAGCCGCGTCCAGTCGGTGCACGAGAAGAGCGGGTAGCAACCCATTGCGTCACGTGCGTCCGAACCGGGAACCTGGCGTTCGAGCAGGAACCCGCCGCTCCTCGGAAGCGCTCGCAGGGCGCCGAACTCGCTCAGGGCCTCCGCGTAGAGCGGATGAGCGTACGCTCGCCCCTCGCGCCGGCGTTCGAGCACCACAGTGAGCTGCTGCCGGTGAGGCATCGTCCTTCTGCACACCATAGTGCGTGCGCGGCAGCTTGTGTGCCCTCGCGCTTTCGCCCGAGCGACAGGAGGGCCACGATAGGTTTCACTCGTGCGCTTCGAGCATGTCCTCGTCGTCGGGGCCGGCCAGATGGGCGGCGGGATCGCGCAGGTCGTCGCCGCCTCCGGGCGCACGGTGACCCTGGTCGACTCGGTCCCTGGCGCCGTCGAGCGCGCCCGCGAGCGGATGCGCGGAAGCCTCACCAAGCTGGCCGAGAAAGGCGCAGAG
>JBBILK010000023.1:12841-13117 GCA_037444965.1 Actinomycetota bacterium
GCTTCCGGCGGCGCTTCGCAGGGTGGCTGGGTGTCGAGCCGGGCGAGGTGCTCGCGCGGGTGCGCGAGGCCGGCGACCTCGTCGCCGCCGAGCTGATGATCGAGGCGATCGTGGAGGACGCGGGGGAGAAGGAGGCGCTCTTCCGCCGCGCCGACGCGGTCCTGCCGGCGGAGGCGATCCTCGCCTCGAACACCTCCTCGATCCCGATCACGCGCCTCGGAGCGGCGACCGGCCGGCCCGACCGGGTCGTCGGCATGCACTTCTTCAACCCGGTGC
>JBBILK010000024.1:0-1839 GCA_037444965.1 Actinomycetota bacterium
CCGCCCCGGCTGGCTCGACGAGGTCGCCCGCGCCAGGAGCGACGGGCAGGAGCGCCGGGACGCCGAGGCGGTCGCGGCCGCCTCGCCGCTCCAGCCGGCCCGGGTGATGCGCGAGCTCGCACGCCGCCTGCAGCCCGAGGACGTCGTCGTCAGCGACGCGAGCTTCTCTGCGGGCTGGCTCGCCGCGTACGTCGAGGCTCGGGAGGCGGGGCGCAGCTTCCTCTTCGCCCGCGGCCAGGGCGGCCTCGGCTACGCGGTGCCGGCCGCGATCGGTGCGGCCTTCGCCCGCCCCGGCGGTCGCGTCGTGACCGTGAGCGGTGACGGGGGGTTCTCGTACGCGGTCGGGGAGCTGGCGACGCATGCCCAGCACGGGCTACGGACGGTCAACCTCGTGCTCAACAACGGCTCGCTCGGCTGGCTCAAGATCTGGGAGAAGCTCTTCTTCGACGGGCTCCGCCAGTCGGTCGACCTGGAGGCGGAGGGAGTGACGCCCGGCTTCGGAGCGGCGGCGGCGGGCCTCGGCTGCGCCGGGTTCGCCGCCGAGTCCCCCGACGAGCTGGACGACGCGCTCGATGCGGCATTCGCGGCCGAGGGGCCGTCCGTCGTCGACGTCCGCTGCGACCCGTGGGCGACGCCGGTGCACGGCTACCGGCGGCGCCTCGCCGAGGGAGGCGCCTACGCGCGGCCCGGAACGGTGTACGGGAGCCGTCCGTGGCACCGCTCCCCCGAGTCGCCGCAGGGGTAGGAGAGGCATGTCCGTGCGTTTCCCGGCACACTCCCATGACGACTGTTAAGGGTGCCTGGCACCGGTGCCAGGCACCCGGCCCGGGGAGGTGTGATGAGCAGGTTCGTACTCGCCGCCGACGTCCAGCAGGAGAGCTTCGACTGGGGCAACGTCGGCTGGCGCTCGATTCCGTCGATCACGGGCTCGAAGCGGCTCACGGTCGTCGACGTCACGATCGAGCCGGGGTTCGGGCACGACTTCCACAGGCATCCCGAGCAGGAGGAGATGATCATCGTCACGTCGGGGCAGATCGAGCAGTGGATCGAACGGGAGCGCCAGGTGCTCGCGCCGGGCGACTCCGTCTACATCGACAGCGACGTCGTCCACGCCTCCTTCAACACCGGCGGCGAGACGGCGCGCCTCGTTGTCGTGCTCGGCCCCTCGGTCGGCGAGGGCGGCTACGAGCTCGTCGACGTCGCGGGCGAGGAGCCGTGGAGGTCGCTCCGGTCATGACCGAGCAGGATCTCGTCTACCTCGACGCGACGGAGCTCGCGGCCCGGATCCGCGCGCGGGAGCTCTCGGCGCTCGAGGTGCTGCGCGCGCACCTCGAGCGGATCGCCGAGCTCAACCCGGCGCTGAACGCGATCGTCACGCTCCACCCCGAAGCGGAGAGCTGCGCCCGTGAGGCGGACGCCGCCGCCCGGCGCGGCGACGAGCTCGGGCCGCTCCACGGCGTGCCGTTCACGATCAAGGACTCGATCGACACCGCTGGCGTGAGAACCACCCGGGGCTCGAGGCTCTTCGCCGAGCACGTGCCGGATCGCGACGCCGCCGTCGTCAGCCGGTTGCGCGCCGGGGGCGGAATCCCGCTCGGCAAGACGAACTGCCCGGATTTCGTGCTCTGGTGGGAGACCGACAACCTCGTCTTCGGCCGCACCGTCAACCCGTGGGATCCCGAGCGGACGGCGGGAGGCTCGAGCGGCGGGGAAGCGGCGGCCATCGTCGCGGGGCTCTCGCCGCTCGGGATCGGGAGCGACCTCGGCGGCTCGGTCCGGCTCCCCGCGCACTACTGCGGCGTCGCCGGGCTCAAGCCGACACACGGGCGCGTGCCTGTG
>JBBILK010000024.1:1886-12683 GCA_037444965.1 Actinomycetota bacterium
GGCTTCCTCGCCCGCAGCGTGCGCGACATCGGGCTCGCGCTGTCCGTGGCCGCGGGCCCGGACGGCGCGGACTGGCACGCCGTGCCGGTGCCGCCCCCCGCGCCACCGGACGGCGGGACGGACGAGCCGGTGAGGCTGCGTGTCGGCGTCCTCGCCGAACGGGGCTTCGGCCGGATCGACCCGGAGGTGGCCGCGACCGTCCGCCGGGCCGCGATCGCGCTCGCGGACGCCGGAGCCGACGTCGGCGACGCGAGCATCGCGAGCCTCGAGTCGAACGACTGGAACGTGCTGACGATGATCCTCTACAGCGCCGGCGGCGGGCCGTACCTCGACCGCGTCATCGCAGGGCGTCACGACCAGCTGCATCCCGCCCTCCAGCGGCGTCTCTCGGTTCGCCCGACTTCGCTCGACGACTACGTCGCCGCCGAGGAAGCGGTCGAGGAGCTCCGCCGCGACCTCGCCGCGTTCTTCTCGGACCACGACCTCCTGCTCTGCCCGACCGGACTCGTCACCGCACACGGCCACGACGCCGACGAGGTCGAGATCGCCGGCGAGCGGATGGCTCCCAGGACGGCGATGCGGGCCACGATCCCCTTCGACCTCTCGGGCTCGCCGGCGCTCTCCGTCCCGTTCGGCCGGAGCGACGGCGGCCTCCCGATCGGCGTGCAGCTCGTCGGGCGCGACTTCGACGAGGCCTCGGTGCTCGCCGCGGGGATCGTACTCGAGCACGCCCGCGGCCCGCTTCCGCGCCCGCCGCTCTGAGGCCGCTCAGGCGCGGGCCAGCTCGAGCGAGAGCTCGAGCGGCGGCGCGCCGGGCTCGACCGCCTCCGCCTCCTTCGCGTGCATCAGGAGCGTCTTCACGATCAGCTTCGCGCGCGCGTAGTTGTCGATCTCGATCGGCACCGGGCTGGCCTGGTGGCCGAGAGCGTAGGCGGCGGCGTTGCGGCCGATCGCCCGGTAGGAGTCGACGCCGAGCAGCGGGGCCATCCCGAACAGCTCGAGGTTGTCGAGCGGCTCGAGGTCGGCCCGGTGGATCACGGCCGTGCCCTTCGACTGGATCCCCACCGCGACGCCCGAGCCGGAGAGGCGCGCGCCCTCGTGGCCGATGAAGGCAACGTCCGCCGCGTCCCGAACGCGGACGATCCGGGGCCGGCAGCCGCCGTCCCGGACACCGTCGGCGAGCGCGGCGAGCACGGCCTCGTGGGCGAGGCCACCGATCGTCTCCCGCAACTCGGTCAGAAAGGCGGGCCCCAGCGCCAGGACGACCTCGTCGGCGCCGTCACCCGGCCGCGCCTCGCCCTTCGCGACGAGCCGGGCGCTCGCCGCGACCTGGCCCGCCGTGAGCTCGGCCGGATCGAGCTGGTGCGGAAGCCGCTGCAGCTTCGCCCAGCGCGGGCCCTCGAGGCGGTAGCCCGTGCCCGGGCCGCGGTAGTCGTTCGGGTCGCTCACCGCCGACTCGACGGTCCAGTCGGGCCCGACGATCGCCGACGTCTGGAGGTAGTCGGCGGTCACGCGGAGGCGCTGCAGGCCCAGGATCGCCTCGGCCGCGTCCGTGAAGTCCGCCCCGTCGAGCGCCGCGGCGACGTCGAGGCCGGAGATGCCCTCCTCGAGCACCCGGTCGCCTGCGACCACGTCGGCCGCCCGGTCGCGGTCGGGGAGGTCGCGGCTGTCGTACCCACGGGTGGCGAGCTCGATCTCCTCGTCGCTGACGGGCGGGAAGCCGAGCGCCGCGAAGACCGCCTGGACGGCGAGCGCGCCGCGCTGGCGCACCGCCACGGCCTCGTCCTCCGCGATCGGCTCGATGCCCGCGTCAACCTGCCAGTCACGCTGGATCGTCAGCCACTCGTCGAGATCGTCGGCGTCGTAGTTGCCGCCACCGAAGACGTTGTCGTAGCGGGGCATCACGCTGTAGCCGGACGTGACGAAGTCGGTTCCGGGCAGGAACTGCCCCATCAGCTTCGCGGTCTTGCGGATCGGCGAGTGCGAGGCGATCGCGTCGTTGCCGGAGGCGACCTCGAGGTCGAGCCAGGCGGCGATCAGGTTCTCGGCGAGGATCGCGCGCGTGCCGCCCGGGACGGCGAGGGCGAGCGCGACGGTCGAGACGCCGCCGTTCTGGACGCCCTGCGAGCCGGCGGCCCGGATTGCTGCGAGACAGCGCGCCTCGAGGTAGAGCATCGAGCAGCCCTGGGCGTGGCCCATGAGCGCTTCGGCTCCCGCGCCGGACGTGAAGCGCACCTTGATCCCCCGGGAGGCGTAGGCGGAGGCGAGGAGCGCCTTCGACCAGGGCGTATCGTCGCCGTCGACGAAGCACGGCTCGGTCCCGTAGACGGAGAGCGTCTCCGAGTACGTCGTCAGGCCCTGCAGGCCGAGCTGGAGGTTGCGCCGCTCCTCGACGGCGCACTGTGTGAGCACGCCAGGCCGCCCCACCTGCGAGCCGACGAGGATCGCGATCGCGTTCAGCGGCGCGTAGCGGGAGACGCCGACCGTCGTCTCGATCTCGGCAAACCCTCGGGCCGCCGCCTCGGCGGCATCGGCGGCGAGCAGCGCAGGGTTCTCCTTGCGGTTCGTCACGTGAGCCTGGTTCGCGGGACGCCGCCGGGCGCGCAGCTTCTTCAGCGCGAACATCAGCTCGACCGGGTCGAGCAGGGCGACGACCCGGGCGAGCCGGGCGGGCGTCAGGCCGCGGGAGAGCCGCACGAGCTCCGGCCTGGGAACGCCGACGTCGACCAGGCGGCGGGCGATCTCGTCGTCGGCAAGCTCCGCGGCCTTGGCGGCGATCTCGAGGTCGATGCCGTAGCGGGCGATGAACCGGTCGAGGACGTCGAACTCCTCGGCGGAGCGGCCGTCCAGCTCGACGACCCGGCCGTCCCGGATGCGGAGGCTCGGCTCGGGATCGCCCGGCCCGTCCATCGCCACGAGCCCGAGCTCTGGCCGGGGCTCGGCCAGCACCTCCAGCCGGAGCTCTCGTGCCGCTCGCGCTTCGGCACGCCGCGAGGAGCTCACCGGCGCCCGGCCTCGGCGGTCGCACCGGGCGCGAGCAGGCTCCGCTCGGCGTAGGCGTCCGCCGCCTCCCTGACGAAGGCGGCGACGCTATGGGCGCCGTACTCCCGTTCCAGCCTCTCCGCCCAGCGCTCGAGCTCCGCCGCCGTCGTGCGTCGCGGCCGCAGCGCCGTGTAGAGCCCGAGGATCACGTCGTCGGGCACGGCCGTCAGCTCCGCAGCGCGCGCCAGGTTCTCGGCCAGCTGGGTGCGCCCGGCCGCATGGGCGACGGCCGCCTGGCGAAGGAGCGTCTCCGGCGTCGCCCGCATGGCGTCGTTCGAGAGCCGGCCGGCCCGGAGCGCGTCGAGCGTGAGCTCGTCGAGCGAGAGGCCGGACGGCGTGCAGGCGAGGTCCGGCCTGCGCGTGCCGAGCGGGTAGTCGGACCGGGGGTCGAAGTCCGCCACCACCGGAGGGTAACCGATTTTCCTGGCCGCACGATGGAGTGCCTCGTGCCCTTAGACTGCTCGTCCGTGAGCGCAACGTCCCCTCTGCAGACGGCCCGCACGATCGGCCTTCGCGACCGGGCGCTCCTGCGCTCGCAGGCGTACGTTGACGGTGCGTGGATCGGCAGCGACTCGGGCGAGACGTTCGGCGTCCTGAACCCCGCCACCGGCGAGACGCTCGCCGAGGTTCCCCGCCTGGGAGTGCCGGAGACCCGCCGGGCGATCGAGGCGGCCGAGCAGGCGTTCCCCGCGTGGAAGAGCCTGCTCGCGAAGGATCGGGCGCGACTCCTGCGCCGCCTCGCCGACCTCGTGCTCGAGCACGAGGACGATCTCGCCGTGCTGATGACGCTCGAGCAGGGCAAGCCGCTCGCGGAGTCCCGCGCCGAGGTCGCGTACGCCGCCTCGTTCTTCGAGTGGTTCGGCGAGGAGGCGAAGCGCGTGTACGGCGACACGATCCCGGCGCCGCTCCCCGGGCGGCGCGTGCTCGTGCTCAAGGAGCCGGTCGGGGTCGCCGCCGGCATCACGCCCTGGAACTTCCCGTCGGCGATGCCCGCCCGGAAGGCGGCTCCGGCGCTCGCCGCCGGCTGCACGATGGTGCTCAAGCCCGCCGAGCAGACCCCGCTCTCGGCCCTCGCTCTCTGCGAGCTCGCGGAGCGCGCCGGCATCCCGCCGGGAGTGCTCAACGTGGTCACCGGAAACGAGGACGATGCGCCGGTGATCGGGAGCGAGCTGACTGCGAGCCCGGTCGTGCGCAAGCTCGGCTTCACGGGCTCGACAGCGGTCGGGAGGCTGCTGATGGCGCAGTGCGCGGCGACGGTGAAGAAGGTGTCGCTCGAGCTCGGCGGGAACGCGCCGTTCATCGTCTTCGCCGACGCGGATCTCGATGCGGCCCTCGAGGCGATGCTCGCCTGCAAGTTCCGGAACTCCGGGCAGACGTGCATCTCGGCAAACCGGATCCTCGTCGAGGAGCCGGTCTTCGACGAGTTCGCTTCCCGGCTCGCAGCGCTCGCCGCAGGCCTGAGAGTGGCTCCCGGCCTCGAGGAGGGTGCCCAGATCGGGCCGCTGGTCGACGAGCAGGGCTTCGAGAAAGTCAAGCGCCACGTCGAGGAGGCCGTCGAGGACGGCGCCGAGGTGCTCGTCGGCGGCTCACCGCACGCTCGGGGCCGCACGTTCTTCGAGCCGACCGTGCTGACCGGCGTGACGCCGGAGATGGCGATCTCGTGCGAGGAGACGTTCGGCCCGGTCGCGGGGTTGATCCCCTTCCGGACCGAGGCAGACGCTGTCCGGATCGCGAACGACACGCCCTACGGCCTCTGCGCGTACTTCTACACCCGGGATCTCGGTCGTGCCTGGCGCGTCGGCGAGGCGCTCGAGGCGGGCATCGTAGGACTCAACACCGGCTTCGTCTCGACCGAGGTCGCTCCCTTCGGCGGCGTCAAGGAGTCGGGGATCGGCCGCGAGGGCTCGAAGTACGGGATCGAGGAGTGGCTCGAGCTGAAGTACTTTGCGATCGCCGGGCTCGGGAGCTGACCGGTGGGCCGGCTCGACGGGAAGGTGGCGATCGTGACGGGCGGCTCGCGCGGGATCGGCCACGCGATCGCCCAGGGGATCGCTGCCGAGGGCGCGCGGCTCGTCATCGCCGACGTCGCGGGCGCCACGGAGGCCGCCTCGGCCTTCCCGGGCGGGCTCGGACTGACGGTCGACGTCTCCTCCGAGGAGGACGTCGCCCGGATGGCGGAGGAGACGGTCGCGTGCTGCGGGCGCATCGACATCCTCGTCAACAACGCCGGCCTGTACGCCTCGCTCGCGATGCGGCCGTTCACCGAGATCCCGGTCGAGGAGTGGCGCCGGGTGATGGACGTGAACGTCCTCTCGATGTTCCTCTGCTGCCGGGCGGTCGTGCCGCAGATGCGGGCGCAGGGCGGCGGCAAGATCGTCAACATCTCCTCGGGGACGCCGTTTCGGGGCGTCCCGTTCCTGCTCCACTACGTGACGAGCAAGGGCGCGATCGTCGCGCTCACGCGCGCGCTTGCGAAGGAGCTCGGGAAGGACGGCGTGCTCGTGAACTGCGTCGCGCCGGGCTTCACGATCTCGGACGGGGTGAAGGAGCACCCCGAGGTGATCGAGAAGCTGCGGGACGTCTCGGTCGCCGCGCGAACGATCCAGCGCGACCAGCTCCCCGAGGACGTGGTCGGGGCCGTGGTCTTCCTCTGCAGCCCCGAGTCCGACTTCGTCACGGGACAGACGATGGTGATCGACGGCGGCCAGTTCTTCCACTGAGTGGGCGGCCGTGCTTGAAGAAGGGGGCTCGCGGGGGAAACATCGTTTCCCCCGCGCGGGGCGGCGGCCAGTGCTTTCATTGATTCTCGCGCTCTACGACCATCCTGGCGGGGTCGTGACCGAGCCGGGAAGCCGCGTCGTCTACGACGTCGGGCGCAACGAGGCGCACCTCGGCGCGGCCCGTGTCGAGGGTCGCGCGCTCGTCTGGGAGCTCGGCGGGGCCGCCGAGGGAGCGAAGCTCGCCGCCGAGGTCGAGCTCGATCCCTCCGTCGAGTGGCTCGTCCGCTGCGACCGCGTCGACTTCCCGCCGGGCGGGGTCGCCCACCTGCACACGCACCCGGGCCCCGGGATCCGCTGCCTTCTCTTTGGCTCGATCCGGATCGACACCCAGGGCCATTCGGCGGCGTACGGGCCGTTCGAGGCGTGGTTCGAGCGCGGCCCCGACCCCGTGTTCGCCGCCGCCTCCGAGGCCGAGCCGACCGCCTTCGTCAGGGTGCTGCTGCTTCCCCGCGCGTGGGCGGGAAAGCGCACGATCCGCTACGTGAACCCTGAGGACGAAGACAAGCCGAAGACGCAGCGGGCGACGGTGTTCCTCGAAACCCTCCTATGAGCAGGTCCGGCGCGCGGATCCTCGTCGACCAGCTCGTCCTGAACGGAGTCGACACCGCCTTCTGCGTTCCCGGCGAGAGCTACATCGCCGTCCTGGACGCGCTCTACGACGCGCCGATTCACCTCGTCTCGTGCCGCCACGAGGCGGCGGCCGCGAACATGGCCGAGGCGTACGGGAAGCTCACCGGCCGCCCGGGGGTCTGCCTCGTGACGCGCGGGCCCGGCGCGACGCACGCGAGCGTCGGTGTCCACACCGCCTACCAGGACTCGACACCCATGATCCTGCTCGTCGGGCAGGTCCCGCGCGCGATGCTCGGCCGCGAGGCGTTCCAGGAGCTCGACTACCCCGCCGTGTTCGGAGGCCTGGCGAAGTGGGCGACCCAGGTCGACCGCGCCGAGCGGGTGCCCGAGCTCCTCGCCCGCGCGTTCGCGGTCGCGCTCGAAGGCAGGCCCGGCCCGGTCGTGCTCGCGCTTCCGGAGGACGTGCTCGTCGAGGAATCGGACGCCGCCGACGCCGCACCGGCGCGGCCGGCGCGCCCGGCACCGGATCCCGCGGCGCTCGACCGCCTGCGCGAGCTGCTCGCCGGATCGCAGCGACCGCTCGTCATCGTCGGCGAGGGCGGCTGGAGCGCGAAGACGGCCGACGATGTGCTCGCCTTCGCCGAGGCGAGCGAGGTGCCGGTCGCCGCCTCGTTCCGCTGCCAGGACTACGTCGACAACCGCTCGCCCGTCTACGCCGGCCATCTGACGATCGGCCCCGACCCAAAGCTCGCCCAGCGCGTCCTCGACGCCGACCTCGTCCTCGCCGTCGGCGGGCGGCTCGGCGACATCGCCACGCGCGGGTACACGCTGCTCGAGGTGCCGAGACCTCGCCAGACGCTCGTGCACGTCCATCCCGACCCGGACGAGCTCGGGCGCGTCTACGAGCCCGAGCTGGGCGTCGTCTCCGGCCTGCCGGAGTTCGCGGCCGCGGCGCGGGCGCTCGAGCCGGTCGACGCCTCTGCCCGCCGCGCCTGGACCGAGGCGGCCCGCGCCGACTACCTCGCGAACCTTCGCCACACTCCGGCGCCGGACGGCGTCGACCTCGGGGAGGTGATGGCGCACCTGCGCGCCCGGCTCCCCGCAGATGCGATCTTCACCTGCGGCGCCGGCAACTTCACGGTCTGGGCGCATCGCTTCTACGAGTTCTCGCAGTACGGGACGCAGCTCGCTCCGAGGAGCGGCGCGATGGGCTACGGCGTTCCCGCCGCGCTGGCCGCGAAGGTCGTTCACCCCGACCGGGTCGTCGTCTGCCTCGCCGGCGACGGCGACTTCATGATGGCGAGCCAGGAGCTCGCGACCGCGGTGCAGTACGAGCTGCCCGTGGTCGTGCTCGTCGCGAACAACCGCATGTACGGGACGATCCGGATGCACCAGGAGCGGCTCTACCCGGGCCGCGTGAGCGGCACCGACCTCGTCAACCCCGACTTCGCCGCCTACGCGGCCTCGTTCGGCGCCCACGGCGAGCTCGTGGAGCGGACGGAGGAGTTCCCGGCCGCGCTCGAGCGTGCGCTCGCAGCGGGTCGACCGGCGGTCGTCGAGCTGCGCGTCGACCCGGAGCAGATCACGCCGCGTGCGACGCTGACGGAGCTCCGCGAGGCGGCCGGGCCCACCGTTCCTACCAGGGCGGGCGCAGGCCCTGCACCATCGGGAAGTGCGGGACGTTGAGCGTCACGAGCTGCGCGCCGTGGAGCTCGGCCGTCGCCGCAACCAGGTAGTCGACGAGGTCGATCCCGGGGTGGGAGCGACGGAACCTGCGCAGGTACTCGCCTGCCCGGCTCGCGATCGGATCCGTCACGGGGAGGAGCGTCAGCACACCGAACAGCGAAGCGACTCGCGCTCGCTCTGCGCTGCGCATGCCGCCCTCGATCTCTGCACGGGAGAGGACGCTCGCCAGGCGCTCCTCCAGGGTGGTGGACAGGAGCAGGCTGGTCGCCTGCGGCTCGCCGCGCAGATGGGCGATCAGGACCGAGGAGTCGAAGAGCGCCTTCACAGGCCGGCGGCGCGCAGGCGCTCGTCGGCGCTGCGCCCGCGGACCGAGCGAAGCCACTCGGGCCAGTCCGGATAGTTGGCGCAGATGCCGGCCGTCTCCTGGATCACGGCGCGAGCCTCGGCTTCGGCGTCACCTGGCTCGAGCGCTCGCTCGAGGATCTGGCGAATCAGCTCGGCCTTCGAGATCTCCCGCTCGGCGGCGAGCGTCGCGAGCCGCCGGTCCTGCTCCTCGCTGATGTAGATCTGCGTCCGCTTCATATGGCTGCATCATACATCACTGCCTCGGAACCATGTCCGGGGCCTGGCCCCTGGACCTGGCGCGAAGGATCACTTCGGCACGTGTGCGGCGCCGCCGTCCGGGCCGAGCACGAGGTCGCGCTCCCGGTCGGGGACGTGGTCGAGCGGGACCGGGGCGAGCGTCTCGATGAAGGTGACGCCGCCGGGCGAGTGGAGCTCGTGCTGGAGGCCGCGGTTGACGACCACGACGTCACCGGGCCGGAGCGTTTGCCACTCGCCCTCGATCGCCATCTCCACGGAGCCGTCGAGGATCAGCATCACCTGCTCGGTGTGCTCGTGCGAGTGGAGCGGGATCCGCTTGCCGGGCTCGTAGCTCACCCGGCAGAGGAGTACCTGCTCGCCGCCGATCGCGTGCAGCCTGATCCCGTCGGCGAACTCGTGCGCCTCGATCCCGTTCCAGGTGCGAAACGGGCTCGGCTGCTCAGCCATCGACCTCGAACCTGACCGGCCCCTGGCCCAGGGTGTTGATCGAGATCTCCTCGTCGTAGACGACGCGCTTGCCCTCCCGCCTCGGGCCGGCCTGGCCGGCTGCCTTGCGCTCGAGCGCGCGCAGCACGCGCTCCGGGGTGATCGGGCACTCGGTGATCCAGACGCCGATCGCGTCGTGGACCGCGGTCGCGATCGCGGCCGGCTGCGCGTTGTTCGCCATCTCGCCGATCGCCTTCGCACCGAACGGGCCGTCCGCGGAGGGGTTCTCGAGGATCAGCGACTCGATCTCGGGGAGCTGCTCGATCCCGGGTGCGAGGTAGGCGCCGAACTCGCTGCCGCGGTGCTCCATCTGCGGGTAGTAGGGATACGACGCTTCGAGCAGCCCGAGGCCGAGACCCATCATCGCTCCGCCCTCGATCTGACCTTCGACCAGGGTCGGGTTGATCGCGCGGCCGACGTCGTAGGCCTGCGTCAGCTTGAGCACCCGCACCTCGCCGGTCACGTCGTCCACCTCGACCTCGGCCACGCAGGCCGCGTACGAGATCGCGGAGTGGGGCTCGAGCTCGACGGCCCCGGTCTCGGGGTCGACCGGCGCGTAGGGCTTGAGCGCGGCGCCGGTGCCCGTGATCAGCTCGCCGAAGCCCCAGGTGGCGGCCGCGGCGACGTCGGAGACGGAGACCTTCTTCTCGGGAGCGCCCTTGACGCTCACCTCGCCGTCCGCGAGCTCGAGGTCGCCGGGGTCGGTCTCGAGCAGCCTCGAGCCGATGTCGAGAATCCGCTCCCGGACGCGCTCGGCCGCGTAGCGGACGGCATTGCCGCCGATGAAGGTGCCGCGGGAGGCGAAGCTGCCCGTGCAGACGGGCGAGGAGTCGGTGTTCGTGTTGTCCATCGTCACCCAGTCGTAGGGGACGCCGATCGCGTCCGCCACGATCTGCGTGTGGACGGTGCGCGAGCCCTGGCCGATGTCGACCGTGCCGGCGAACACGTCCACGCGTCCGTCCGGCTTGAGCTTGATCCAGGCCTGGCTCGGGTCGCCGTTCTGGTTCATGCCCGTGGGGTACTCGATCGTGGAGACCCCGCGTCCGCGATGCTTGGCCATCAGGACTCCTTCCCGTTCGCCTGCTGCTCGACCAGCCACTCGGGCAGGAGGTCGCCGCTCCGCGGGGCGTTCGTCATCGCCTGCTCGACCGCGCCGAGCTCGACCCCTGCTGCCGCCGCGATCGCCTGCAGCACCGGGACGGTCGAGGGATCTCTGAGCACGACACGGTTCGGCGTCGTGTCGCCGATCCGGTTCGCGTTCTTGAGCCGGAACTCGTACGGGTCGAGGCCGAGCTCCTGGGCGACCCGGTTCATGTGCGTCTCGATCGCGAACGAGATCGAGGTGACGCCGAAGCCGCGCATCGCGCTCGTCGGCTGGCGGTTCGTGAACACGACGTAGCCGTCGAAGTGGATGTTCGGGATCGTGTAGGCGCCCGCGTGGTGGAACGAGTGCTTCGTGATGCCGTAGGGCGAGAAGCGCGCGTACGCCCCCGAGTCGTGCAGGGTCAACGTCTTGCGCCCGAGGATCCAGCCGTCCTTCGTGACCGCGTCGGCCAGCTCGATGTGCCACGCGGCCCGGGTCGAGGAGCAGAGGAACTCCTCGTCGCGCGTCCAGCGCCATTTCACCGGC
>JBBILK010000025.1:0-12559 GCA_037444965.1 Actinomycetota bacterium
GACGAGCGAGCAGGCGGTACCGCCGCCGGCGGCCGCCGCGGCGAGGATCGCCGCCGCGGGCTCGCGGGAGCCGGCGAGGGCGACGCCGAACCAGTCGAGGACGCAGTGGCGCGCGGAGACGATCGCCTCGTCCGGCAAGGCCCCCGGGCGGGCCAGCCGGCAGCGCTCGACGAGCGCGTCGGCGAGCGGCGTCGGGGGCGGCGTCACCTCGCCGCCGGCCTCTCGCCGTCCGGGCCTCCCGACCAGCCCGAGCGCTCGATCGCCTGCAGCGCCGCGAGCACGATCGAGCTCGAGAGCGCCGCCGCGAGCGGCGCGTCGCGCTCCTCGTAGGCGCGCAGCAGGCGTCCCTGGTCGCTCGCCGACTGGCGCAGGCGCGCGGGCAGCGACATGGACAGGTGGCGGAGCTGCAGCACGCGCAGCCCGAGCGAGTCGAGGATGCGCTGCAACGTGGCGTTGCCGGCGATCTCCGTCGAGCGCTCGCTGAACGCGACATTGGCCCAGAAGTAGCGGTCGACGTCGCCCTCGTCGGCGGCCTCCCGCATCCGGCCGTAGAGCTCGCGCAGCTCCGCGAGCTGCCCGTCGGTGGCGTTCGCGCACACGAGCTCGGCAACCCGCGCGAGGAGCAGGGCGCGGAGCTCGTAGATCTCCCGAACGGGCCCGAGCTCGATCCCCGCCACGCGCGGCCGGCGCCGCGCGGGGATCTCGACGAGCCCCTGCTTCTCGAGCAGCAGCAGGGCCTCGCGGACCGGCGTCCGGCTCGTTCCGAACCGCCGTGCGAGCTCGACCGAGTTGAGATCGGCACCGGGCTCGAGGCGGCCCTCGACGATCTCCTGCCCGACCTCGGCGGCGATCACGCCGACGAGAGAGCCGTGGCGGTCCTCCGTTCCGAGCAGGCGGACGAGCAGGCTCGAGGCCGACGGCGCCGGCTCCGCGGCCGCGGCGGTCATCCCCGGGCAGACCCGAGCGCGAGCTCCCCGAGCTGCTCCTCCGTGACATCGACCGGTACGAGGAAGCGGCCGTCCTCGATCCGCCGCTCGCCGTCCACCTCGAGCGTGGGCTGCAGGATCACCCCGTCCATGTGGATGTTGCTCTTGACCGTGCCGCCGACGTCGTAGTTCGTGCCGAGCCCGAAGTGCATGCTCCCGAAGATGTTCTTGTCCTCGCGCTGGATGCCGCGCACGAGCGCCTTGCGGTTGATGCCGACGGACGCCTCGGCGGGGCACAGGGTCGCGTTCTCGTCGCCGAAGCGGTCGAGGTGGTCGCGGAGGGTGCGCGCGTCGGCGCCGCCGTCGATCGCGACCACGCGGCCGTCGCGGATCGTCAGCTCGATCGGCTCCCGCAGCCGGCCGAGATGGTGCATCGTCAGGTCGATGACGAGCCGGCCGTTGGCCGTGTACTCGACCACCGGCACGTTCAGCTCGCCGCTCGGATGGAGGAGGTGGGTCAGCTTCGGCACGGGCCGCCCCTCGCTCTCCGCGAACGAGAAGAGCACCCACGGGTCGAAGTCGGGGCCGGGCAGCGGCGGCACGAAGATGCGGCCGTCCACCCGGTAGGTGAGATCGGTGCCGAGCCGGGAGGTGACGCGGCATTCCCTCGCGTCCGGCCCGAACACGCTCGCCGCGACCCGGTGGCGGATGACGGCTAGCGCCAGCGGGTCCTCGGTGACGGCGCCGGACTGGAACATCTCGAGCGTCAGGCCGCCGTCCATGCAGATCGAGGGGACCCCGGCGGACATCGCCGCGACGTTCGCGGGCGAGTGGAGGAGCCCCGTCGAGGTGAGGAGAACGTTCAGGTCGGAGCCGTGCATCGCCTTGCAGACCGCCGCCGGCGGGTCGAAGTAGTCGGCCGGGCGCGGCTCGAAGAGCGCGAGCGTCGGCTCGCCGCCGAGATCGGCGAGGATCGTCATCACGGCCTGCCAGACCCGCGGGTCGTGCGCCGTGTCGGAGAGGACGAGCACCTGGTCGCCCGGCTTCACGTTGCGGGCGAGCGGCGCGCGCAGGTACTGCAGGGTGCCTGTGATCACGGACTCCTCCCTCCGCCCGGGTGGGCCGGGCCGAGCAGGTGCCTGGCACCGGTGCCAGGCACCGGGCAATGTGTCGACACTTCATGGTACAGTAGGCTCCCGCCGTCGAACAGGGCCGGCGTGGCGCCGGTCGTGAAGGAGAGCGCATGAGACTCCCCGGTGCCGTCGCGCTGATCACCGGAGCCGGATCCGGGATGGGGCGCGCAGGCGCGCTTCGCTTCGCCCGCGAGGGGGCCGCCGTGGTCGTCGCCGACATCGACGAGGAGGCGGCGGTCGCGACCGTGCGGCAGGTCGAGGAGGAAGGAGGGCGCGCGGTCGTCGCCGCGGGCGACGTCAGCCGCGCCGAGGACTGCGCACGCATGGTCGCCGCCGGCGTCGAGACCTTCGGGAAGCTGACGATCGCCTGGGCCAACGCCGGCGTCCCGCACGCGGCGCGGCCGATCGAGGAGCTGACGGTCGAGACCTTCGACCGCATGATGGCCGTGAACGCGCGGGGGGTCTGGCTCACCGCCCAGGCGGCCGTGCCGGCGCTGAAGGTAGCGGGCGGCGGCGCCATCCTGATCACGGCGTCCATGTCGGGCCTCAAGGGTCGTCCGGGCAACTCCCCCTACTCGATGTCGAAGGGGGCGA
The DNA here is from genome assembly GCA_037444965.1 of Actinomycetota bacterium. Lineage (GTDB taxonomy): Bacteria > Actinomycetota > Thermoleophilia > Gaiellales > Gaiellaceae > JBBILK01. The sequence goes on from JBBILK010000025.1 coordinate 2,654, forward strand.
CCGTGATGCTGACCCACCAGCTCGCGGTCGAGCTCGCGCCCTTCGGGATCCGGGTCAACTCCGTCTGCCCGGTCGCGGCCGACACGCCCATGTTCCCGCGGTTCATCGAGAGCGCGCCCGACCCCGAGGCCGCCCGGGCCGCGACCATCGCCGCCATCCCCCTGAAGCGGCTCTGCACGGCGGAGGACGTCGCGAACGCCGCGCTCTTCCTCGTCTCCGACGAGGCGGCGATGATCACCGGGGTGAACCTGCGGGTCGACGGCGGCATCGGCGCCTAGCGTGATGCGAGAGCGCTACGGCGTCTTCGTCGACGGAGCCGAGCGCGCCGGCGGCGGCGACTGGTTCGAGACGCTGAACCCGGCCGATCGCTCGGTGCTCGCGGCCGTCGCGCGCGGCAGCGAGGCGGACGTCGACGAGGCCGTCGCGAGCGCGCTCCGCGCGTTCCCCGCCTGGCGCGACCGGCCGGGCGCCGAGCGAGGGCGACTGCTCGCCGCCGTCGCCGGTGCGATCCGTGCCGGCGCCGAGGCGCTCGCCACCCTCGAGACCCTGGACAACGGCAAGCCGCTCTCGCAGGCGCGCTTCGACGTCGAGGTCGCGGCCCGCTACTTCGAGTACTACGCCGGAGTCGCCGACAAGCTCCACGGCGAGACGATCCCGCTCGGGCCCGAGCTCCTCTCGTACACGCGCCGAGAGCCCTTCGGCGTCACCGGCCACATCATCCCCTGGAACGCGCCGCTCCAGCAGGCCGCCCGCGGGCTCGCGCCCGCGCTCGCGGCCGGCAACACCGCGGTCGCGAAGCCGGCCGAGGACACGCCGCTGTCCTGCCTCGAGCTCGCCCGCCTCGCCGCCGAGCAGGGCCTGCCGCCGGGGGTGCTGAACGTCGTGCCGGGCTTCGGCGAGGAAGCGGGCGCCGCGCTCGTCCGGCACCCCGACGTGAAGAAGGTGACCTTCACCGGCTCCGTCGAGACGGGCCGGGCCGTGATGGAGGCCGCAGCGCAGCGGGTGATCCCGCTCACGCTCGAGCTCGGCGGGAAATCCCCGAACGTCGTCTTCGCCGACGCCGATCTCGACGCCGCGGCCCGGCGCACGTTCATCGGGATCAACCTGAACGCCGGCCAGATCTGCGCCGCGTCCAGCCGGCTGCTCGTGCAGCGCGAGATCCACGACGAGATGGTCGAGCGGATGGTGGCCCTCGACGCGGGGATCACGATCGGCCCCGGGATCGAGGATCCGTTCATGGGGCCGCTGACGACGGCCGACCAGCTCGAGAAGGTGCAGCGATACCTCGAGCTCGGCCGGGAGGAGGGGGCCAGGGTCGCGTTCGGCGGCGGCCGCCCGGAGGAGGAGCGCCTGCGCCGCGGCTACTTCGTCCAGCCGACGATCTTCGCCGGCGTCGACAACGGGATGCGGATCGCCCGGGAGGAGATCTTCGGCCCGGTGCTCTGCGTGATCCCGTTCGAGGACGAGGAGGACGCGATCCGGATCGCGAACGACACGAGCTACGGCCTCGTCGCCGGGGTCTGGACCCGCGACCTCGGGCGGGCGCACCGCGTGGCGGCGCAGCTCGAGGCGGGCCAGGTCTACGTGAACGAGTGGTTCGCCGGCGGCGTCGAGACGCCGTTCGGCGGCTACAAGGGCAGCGGCTTCGGGCGCGAGAAGGGCGTGGAGGCTGTGCACCACTACACGCAGACGAAGACGGTGACCGTCCGGCTCTGACCCGGGCCGGCGGCCCGTCCCGAGCGGCGTGCCCAGGAAAGGAGCGCATCGGCCGATGGGAGTGATCGCGAACAACCCGAGAATCCTCGAGCTCGTCGACGAGGGCGTGCAGGCGGAGCGGGTCGCGACCGGCTTCACCTTCACGGAGGGCCCGATCTGGCATCCGGACGGCTATCTCCTCTTCTCCGACATGCCCCGCGACGTCCGCCGCACGTGGAGCCCGGCGAAGGGCGTCGCCGAGGTGCTGAAGCCGGCGAACAAGTGCAACGGGATGACACTCGACCCCGAGCTCCGTCTGCTCGTCTGCGAGCACAAGACGAGCCGGGTCGTCCGCGTGCAGCTCGCCGCCGACGGGAGCGAGACGAGCCGCGAGACGATCGCCTCCCACTACGGCGGCAAGGAGCTGAACTCGCCGAACGACGTCGTCGCGAGCGACGACGGCTCCGTCTACTTCACCGACCCGGTCTACGGCCGCTGGCCGATCGTCGGGCACGTGCGGCCCCTGGAGCTCGACTTCCAGGGGGTGTACCGGGTGCCCGCCGGCGGCAGCGACGTCGAGCTGCTCGCCGACGACTTCGAGCAGCCGAACGGGCTCTGCTTCTCGCCCGACGAGTCCACGCTCTACGTGGACGACTCCGGCCGGATGCACATCCGGCGGTTCTCCGTGAACGCGGACGGGACGCTCTCGGGCGGCGAGGTGCTGCTCGCGGGGATCGGCTCGCCCGAGGACTTCGACGCCGGCATCTGCGACGGGATCAAGTGCGACGAGCTCGGGAACATCTGGGTGACCGGGCCCGGCGGCATCTGGGTCGTCTCGCCGGAAGGCGAGCACCTCGGCACCGTCGAGGTCCCCGAGCACACGGCCAACCTCAACTGGGGCGGGCCGCGCTGGGACGTCCTCTACGTGGCGGCCTCCTCCTCCATCTATCGGATCCGCTGCAAGGTGCGCGGCGCCCGCCGCGCCTACATGCGCGAGGCCGCCGAGCCCGAGCTGCCCGAGTGGATGCGAGGCGACGAGCTCCTCGAGCGCGGCGTCGCGATCACGACCGAGATGTTCGGCGCCGAGGTCGTCGAGAGACGCTTCCGGAACCTGACCGAGCTGACACGCGACCTCGACCTCTTCGTCACCCGCTACTGCTTCGGCGATCTCTGGGCGCGGGAGGGGATCACGCGCAAGACCCGCAGCATGCTGACGATGGCGATGCTGATCGCCCAGGGCAGGCAGGAGGAGCTGAAGGCGCACATCCGCGGCGGGCTCGCGAACGGCGTCACGAGGGAGGAGCTGCGCGAGATCATCCTCCACGCCGCGGCCTACTGCGGGATCCCGGCCGCGGTCTCGAGCACCCGCAGCGCCGCGGAGGTGCTGGCCCAGATCGACCAGGAGGAGGGACGGTGAGCACGGGGGAGACAGTGCGTCGGGTCGGCTTCGTCGGCCTCGGGAACATGGGCTGGCCGATGGCGAGGAACCTCGTCGACGCCGGCTTCGAGCTGACGGTCAGGGACGCCGACCGGGAGCGCCAGGAGCGGTTCGCCTCGGAGCACGGCTGCGCCGCGGCGCAGGCGCCGGCCGGTTTCGGCGGCGTGGACGCCGTCATCACGATGCTTCCGAACGGGAAGATCGTCCGCGAGGTGCTGCTCGACTGGGAGGGCGGCCTCGGGGCGGCGCTGGCACCCGGGACGGTCGTCGTCGACATGAGCTCCTCGGAGCCGATGGGCACCGCCGAGCGCGGCGTGGCCCTCGTCGACGCACCCGTCTCGGGCGGCGTCAAGGGCGCCGACGCGGGCACGCTCTCGATCATGATCGGCGGTGACGCGGCGGCGGTGGCGCGCGTGCGTCCGCTGCTCGAGGTCCTCGGCGGGCGGCTCTTCGACACGGGCCCGCTCGGCTGCGGTCATGCGATGAAGGCGCTCAACAACTACGCGGCCGCGGCCGGGTACTCCGCCGCCGCCGAGGTGCTCCTGATCGGCGCGCGCTTCGGGCTCGACCCGACCACGATGGTCGACGTGCTGAACGCGTCCTCGGGCCGTAACGACACGACCGAGCGCCTGCTCAAGTCGCAGGTGCTGACGCGGACGTTCTCGACCGGCTTCGCGCTCGCGCTCCTCGCCAAGGACGTCGGCATCGCCGCCGGCCTCGCCGAGGCGATCGGGATCGAGGCGCCGCTCTGCCAGCTGACCAGGCGCGTCTGGGCCGAGGCGGCCGCGGGCGGGGAGCCGGGGGCGGACTGCATGGCCGCGATCCGGTACTGGGAGGAGCTGAACGCGACCGAGCTGCCGGCGATCCCGCTCGCCGAGGGCTGAGCCGCGCTCTTGTGGAAGAGTACGAACGGCACCGACGGGAGGAGACCGAGATGGCGAAGCTGACGGACGAGCAGGTCGAGTTTCTGAAGAACCCCTACTACGCGGTCGTGTCGACGGTCCGGCCGGATGCGTCGCCGCACCAGACCGTCGTCTGGGTGGACGCGGACGGCGGTGACGTCGTCTTCAACACCGCCGAGGGGAGGACGAAGCCGCGCAACCTGCGGGCCAACCCGAGCGTGTCGCTGACCGTCGTCGACCCCGCGAACGGCTACCACTGGCTCGCCGTCTCCGGCAAGGCCGAGCTCTACCACGAGGGCGCCGACGCCATGATCGACCGGCTCGCGAAGAAGTACCTGGACGCCGACACGTACCCGTTCCGCAAGGAGGGCGAGGTGCGCGTGATCGTGCGCATCCACGCCGACCGGATCGAGACGTCCGGCTTCGACGAGGGGCACTAGCCGAGCAGCTCGAGCAGCCCGGCCGGGGTGAGCACCGCCACGCCGCGCCCGGCGAGCCAGCGGCGCAGCGCCTCATCCGCGAGGAGATCGCCGTCGCCCGTCACGATGGCGTCCGCCCTGCCGGCGATCGCCGCCGCCACCACCGGGGCGTCGTCGGGATCGCGGAGGTCGACCTCGACGTCCACGGTGTGAGCCGACCGGCAGCCGGTGCGCGCGAGAGCGACGTGAGAAGATGCACCGCATGAAGGCGGGCCGGGCGATCGTCGACGTGCTCGAAGCCGAAGGGGTACGCCACGTCTTCGGCCTGCCCGGCGGGCACGTGATCGGGATCTACGACGCGCTCTACGAGACCCCGGGGATCAGGCACGTGCTCGTCCGCCACGAGCAGGCGGCGGCGAGCATGGCGGCCGGATACGCCCAGCTGACCGGCGAGCCCGGGGTGTGCCTCGTCACCGCCGGGCCGGGGTGCACGAACCTCCTCTCCGGGATCGCCGAGGCCTACGTCGGCTGCCTGCCGATCGTCGTCCTCTCCGGGCGCGGCTCGACGGCGACCGCGCACCGGGGCGCCGCCCAGGAGGTGGCGACCGACCGCATCTTCGCCCCGGTCACGAAGTGGTCGGTGCGGGTCGACCGCGCCGATCTCCTCGCCGGCGTCCTCCGCCAGGCGTTCGCGCTCGCCCGCAGCGGAAAGCCGGGGCCCGTGCTCGTCGACATCCCGCGCGACCTCCTCGACGCCGAGCTCCCCGAGGCGCCGTACATCCCCGTCGGGCCCCCGCCGCGCCCGGCCGCGGAGCCGAGCCGCATCGCGGCGGCGGCCGAGGCGCTGGCCGCCGCGGAGCGCCCGATCGTCGTCGCCGGCGGCGGGACGGTCGCGTCCGGCGCGTTCGCGCAGCTCCGCTCGCTCGCCGAGCTGCTCGCGCTCGCCGTGCTGACGACCCTCGCCGGGCGGGGCAGCATCCCCGACGACCACCCGCTGTCCGCCGGAGGCCTGGGCGCGCACCGCAACCGACTGTCCAAGCGGCTGCTGGCCGAGGCGGACGTCGTGCTCGGGCTCGGCTGCCGGTTCGAGGAGATGGAGACGAACTGGCGGCCCGGCTTCGTCCCGGCGCCGGACGCATGCACCATCCAGGTCGACGTCGACCCGGCCGAGATCGGTCGCAGCGTGCCGGCGTGGATCGGCGTCGTCGGCGACGTCCGGACCGTGCTCGAGCAGCTGATCCAGGCCCTTCGCGGGAGCGCCGCGGCTCTGCCCCCGGACGGCTTCGCCGGCCACCCGCGGACGCTCGCGGCGGCGGCCGAGCTGGCGGAGATCGACGCGGAGGCGGCCGCGATCGCAGCCGGCGAGGAGCGGCCGATCCACCCGCTGCGGGTGATCCGCGCGGCGCGCGCGGCGTTTCCGCGCGAGACGACGGTCGCGATCGACATCGGCTGCCTCGCCCAGCACATGGCAGGCGGCACCCCGTTCTTCAGGGTGTTCGAGCCCCGCTCGCTGATCGTGCCCTCGAGCTTCTACGGGATGGGCTTCGCCGCGGCCGCGCTCCCGGCGGCCAGGCTCGTCTACCCCGACCGGCCGGCGCTCGGCTTCGTCGGCGACGGCTCGTTCCAGATGGTGCTGCACGTACTGCCGACGGCGGCCGAGCAGGGCCTGCCCGTCACGTGGTGCGTCCTCGACGACCGGTCGCTCGGCTCGATCCGGGACATCCAGCAGTACCGGCTCGGCGAGCGGATCATCGCCACCGACTTCCAGGTGCAGCCCGACTTCGCGCGGATCGCGGAGGCGTGCGGCTGCCACGGCGAGCGGGTCGACGACCCGGCCGAGGTCGAGGGGGCGCTCGATCGCGCCCTCGCCGCCAACCGGCAGGGGCTACCCGCAGTGCTCGACTTCGTCGTCGGGCGTGAGCGGTTGCTGCAGACGCTCGAGTACTTCGGCTTCTACCCGGAGGAGCTGGTCGAGCGGATGCGTTCCCAGGCGGTCGCAGCGGCCCCGGCGGGCGGATAGCGGCGATGCGGCTGCTCGGCTTCGGTCAGCCGCTCGGGGCGATCGTCCAGTTCGCGTACACGGTGGAGGACGTCGACCGGGCGACGAGCGACTTCACCGCTCGGCTCGGCGCCGGCCCGTGGCTCGTGCGCGGCCCCTTCCGCCCGCTCGAGGGCCGCTACCGCGGCGAGCCGACGAGCCCGCTGCTCACGGTCGCGAGGGCGTTCGCGGGACACGTCATGGTCGAGCTGATCGCCCAGCACGACGACGTTCCGTCGGTCTTCAACGAGGGCCGGGGCGCCGCCCGCTACGGCTTCCACCACTGGGCGATCATGAGCGAGACGTTCGACGAGGACGTCGAGCGCTACCGGGCGCTCGGCTACGAGGAGGCGTTCTCGGACCGCCTCCCGTCCGGCGCGCGAGTCGTCTACGTGGACGCGACGCGCGACCTGCCCGGGATGATCGAGCTCGTCGAGTGCACGGAGGAGCAGGAGCGCGTCTACACGCAGCTCTACCGCGCGGCGGCGGGCTGGGACGGCGAGGATCCCGTCCGGCGGGAGTAGGCAGGGGCTCTACTCGGCGAGCATGCCTCCGTCGATCACGAGCTCGGTGCCCGTCACCCACTTCGACTCGTCCGAGGCGAGGTAGAGGACGCCGTAGGCGACGTCGTCGGGATCGCCCAGCGTCCCGAGCGGATGGGCGGCGGCGATGTCCTCCTCCGTGACGTTCGGATGCGCATCCAGGTACGGCTGGAGGAGCGGCGTGCGAACGAAGGCGGGGTGAACGGAGTTCACGCGCACCTTGAACCCCGCGCGGGCGCAGAAGACGGCGACGGACTTCGAGAAGATCCGGACGCCGCCCTTGCTCGCGCAGTACGCGGCCAGCTCCGGGTGACCCGAGAACCCGGCGACCGAGGACATGTTGACGATCGACCCGCCCCCGGACGCGGCCATCGCCGGGATCGCGAGCTTCGTGCCGAGGAACACGCCGTCGAGGTTCACGGCCATCAGGTAGCGCCACTCCTCGAGGCTCGTCTCGAGGACGTCCTTCTGGACGCCGATGCCGGCGTTGTTGACGAGGACGTGGAGGCCGCCGAGCTCGTCGACGGCGGTCCGGATGCCGTTCTCCCAGTCGGACTCGCTCGTGACGTCGAGGTGGAGGTAGCGGGCGGTGCCGCCGTCCGAGCGAATGCCGGCGACGACCTGCTCGCCGGCGTCGTCCTGCACGTCGGTGGCGAGAACCGTCGCGCCCTCGCGGGCGAGCACCTCGGCGATCCGCTGGCCGAGGCCCTGCGCGGCTCCCGTCACGATCGCGACCTTGCCGGCGACCCGGCCCGACGCTCCGTTGCTCATTCCGTCTCCCTTCCGTTCGTGCGATCTTCAAGGCCACCAGGGGAGGGCGAGGGCGGCGCCGAACGCGTCGTCGAGCTCGCTCGTTCCGAGCAGGTCGGCCGTGCTCGTGCGGCCCTGTGCCCACTCCTGCAGGCGGGCGGCCGGGATGGGGCGCGCGTCTCGCTCGCCGTAGAGGACGTCGACGGCGCCAGCGTCCTCGGCGACGATCACGCCGTGGATCAGGTCGACGTCGAAGGCGGCCGCGCCCACCGCGAGGTCGTCGGCCGCGTCGCCGTCGAAGTCGCCGGCGGCAAGATGGCGCCCGAAGCCCGTCGCGACCTGGTCGCCGGGAGCCGCGAGGTCGAACCCGACCGCCGCCGGCAGTCCTTCGTCGGCTTCACCGAAGACGAGCCGGACGAGGCCGACCGGGCGTCCATCCCCCGGTCGCCAGCCGGGAGCCCCGATCGCCAGGTCGTCGACCAGGTCGTCGTCGAAGTCGCCCGCGGCAAGACCGGCGCCGAGCTCGAACTCGGCGGGCCGGGTTTCCCAGGGAGGCCGGAACAGCCGGCTGCTCGCGGCTCTCAGGCCGTTTTCCGACCCGTAGAGGACATGGACGGCTCCGGCGTGCGGGCAGGAGCGGGGGCAGCGGTCGTCCGTCTCGCCCGGCGAGCCGACCGCGAGATCGTCTCCCCGGCCGAGGTCGAAATCGCCGACGGCGAGGGCCGAGCCGAAGCGGTCGCCCGTCTCCGCGCGGGTTCCCCCGCCCGCGTTCGCCTGGCTCAGGAGCTGGCTTCCGCGGGCGGTCAGGCCATCGGGCGTGCCGTAGAGGACGTGGACGGCGCCGGCCGCGGCCCGGGCCCGGCGGCGGCCGACCCGCTCGCCGGGAACGCCGATCGCGAGATCGTCCCGGAGGTCGCCGTCGAAGTCGCCGACGGCGAGAGCGGAGCCGAACCAGTCCTCTGCCCCCGGGCTCTCGGCCACGCCCGGCGTGGCCTGGTGCCACCACTGCCGCCTGCCCAGTCCGAACCGCGAGCCGTAGTAGACGCTGACGCCTCCCACCTCCGGGACGTCGCGTGCGCGCGAGGAGGTCCAGCGGGGCGCGCCGACGGCGAGGTCGTCGTAGGTGTCGGCGTCGAGCCGGCCGGCCGCGAGCGTCGAGCCGAAGGCCGCGCCGGCCGAGAAGAAGAGCAGGAAGGCGCCCTCCTCGGCGACGAGCCCCTCCGCCGAGCCGTGGAGGACGACGACGAGCCCCGCCCCCCTGAGCGCCGGCAGGTCCGAGTAGCCCGGGGCTCCCACCGCGAGGTCGGAGAAGCCGTCGCCGTCGAAGTCGCCGACGGCGAGGGCGCTGCCGAACAGGGCGCCCGTCTGCGGCTCGCCGTAGACGTCGCCGGACTGGTCGAAGAGCTGGTTGCCCTCGACCGCGAGGCCGTCCGGGCCACCGTAGAGGACGTTGACGGCGCCGGCATAGTAGACCCCGCTCACCTCCTCGTTCGGGACGCCCACGGCGAGATCGATGTAGCCGTCGCCGTCGAAGTCGCCGCGCGGCGTCTCCGGCGGTACCTCGATGCCGGCCGCCGCCGGCGAGGCGAGGGCGAGGAGCTCGGCGAAGAGAAGGACGAGAGCAAGCTGCGGTCGCATCCTGGCGCCCTCCCGGGCGGATCGGATTCGGCCGGACCTTACAGGGCGCGGCGGGCAGGAGCCAGGCCCCCGGCCGGGGGAGGGCGCGGGCGGTCCCAGGCCGGTATACTCGCGCACCTGCCGGCTGGCCGAAAGAGCCGGGAGCCAGCCTGGCGTCTACGGGAGGAGGCACCGTGGGACGTGGCCTGACAGGAATGCGAAGGCGCCGCCTGCTCGCAGTGGCGGCAGCGGTTGCCGTGGCGGCGACGAGCGTGGTCATCGCGACCAGCTTCGCCGCGAGCGGGACCGACACGATCACGACGCTGGCCGGTACGGGCGTCGCGGGGTTCTCGGGCGACACCGGGCAGGCGACGCTCGCGCAGCTCAGCTTTCCGCGTGGTGTGGCGGTGGACGGGGCCGGGAACGTCTACATCGCCGACAGCGTGAACAACCGAGTGCGCAAGGTCGCACCCGGCGGCGTGATCACGACCTTCGCCGGTAACGG
>JBBILK010000026.1:0-11625 GCA_037444965.1 Actinomycetota bacterium
CACCGGGAGCCGGGCTGCCCGGTCCGCTCGCCGCGCTGCCGCGGATACCGGTCGACGTCTCGGCGCGGCGCTCCGCCGCGCTCCCGCCCGAGGCCGACCCCGAGGCGCCCGCGCTCGTCGTCTACACCTCGGGCACGACCGGCCCGCCGAAAGGAGCGGTGCTGCCGCGGCGGGCGATCGCCTCCAACCTGGACGCGCTCTACGAGGTCTGGGAGTGGACGGCCGGCGACGTGCTCGTCCACGCTCTGCCGCTCTTCCACGTGCACGGGCTCGTGCTCGGAACGCTCGGCCCGATCAGGCTCGGCGGCCGGCTCGTGCACGTCGGCGCGTTCTCGCCCGGGGCCGTCGCACGGGAGCTCGCCGGCGAAGGAACGATGCTGTTCGGCGTCCCGACGATGTACAAGCGCCTCGCCGACGCCGCGGAGCAGGATGCTGCGGTCGCGGCCGCGCTCGGCCGGGCGCGGCTCCTCGTCTCTGGCTCCGCCGCCCTCCCCGCGCGTGAGCACGCACGAGTCGAGCGCCTGAGCGGGCAGCGCGTGGTCGAGCGCTACGGGATGAGCGAGACGCTGATGAACTGCTCCATCCGGGCCTCGGGCGACCGCCGTCCCGGCTGCGTCGGACTGCCGCTCCCGGGCGTCGAGATCCGCCTCGTCGGCGAAGACGACGGGCCGATTCCGCCGGACGGCGCGACGATCGGCGAGATCCAGGTGCGAGGCCCGAACCTGTTCACGGAGTACCTCAACCGCCCCGACGCGACCGCGGCCGCCTTCACGGACGGCTGGTTCCGAACGGGAGACCTCGCGACGATCGCGCCCGACGGCTACGTCAGCATCGTCGGGCGACGCTCGACCGACCTGATCAAGACCGGCGGCTACAAGGTCGGCGCCGGGGAGGTCGAGAACGCGCTGCTCGAGCACCCGGCCGTGGCCGAGGCCGCCGTGACCGCCGAGCCGGACGACGATCTCGGCGAGCGGATCGTCGCCTGGGTCGTCCCCGTGACGGGGAGCGCCCCCTCTCCTCGCGAGCTTGCGGACCACGTCGCCGGCCTGCTCGCCCCGCACAAGCGGCCGCGCGAGGTCCACTTCCTCGAGGCGCTCCCCCGTAACGAGCTGGGGAAGGTGCGCAAGACCGCGCTTCGAAGCGGCTGAGCCCGGCGGGCTGCTACAGAGGGCCTTCGAGCAGGGCTCTCGCGGGAGCCCCGTCGGCTCCCGGGATCGAGAGCGGCAGGCAGAGGAGCCGGTAGCGGCCGGGCTCGACCGCTCGCAGGTCGAGCCCCTCGAGCGCCGCCACTCCCGCCCGGAAGAGGACGCGGTGGCCCTCCTCGTCGGCGATCGTCAGGTAGTCGATCCCGGCGAGGCGAACGCCGCGCTCGACGACCGCCGCCGCGCCGTCGGGGTCGAGGCACACGTACTCGGCCGAGAAGTGGCCGAGCTCCCAGAGCGCCGCGCTCCGCGTCTTGAAGAGGACGCGCTCCGTGCCGGGCGGGACGAGCCGCTCCACGAGCGCCCGGCCGATCCGCTCCCCGGCCTCCGTCGCGTCGACGACGAGTGCCGGGCCGAGCCAGGTTTCGAGGGGAACCTGATCCAGGCTCGGCGCTCCGTCGACGAAGTGGAGCGGCGCGTCGACGTGCGTGCCGGTGTGCACCGGGAGCTCGAGCTCGGTCAGGTTGACGGGGTCGCCGGCGGCGATCGCCATCGTGCGCTCGACGCGGATCGGCTCGTCGTCCCACGTCGGCAGGCGTGGAGCGAGCGGAACGGAGATGTCGACGAGCCCCACGTAACGAAGCCTCTCAGGTCCGAGTCTTGATTGCCATCGAGATCAAGGAGTGGGCTCATGTCCGAACGCTTCGACGTGGTCATCATCGGTGCCGGCCCCGGTGGGGAGGTCGCTCTCAACACCCTGCTGAAGGCGGGCAAGAAGGTCGCGCTGATCGAGAACGAGGTGATCGGCGGCGAGTGCTCCAACTGGGGCTGCATCCCCTCGAAGACGCTGCTCCGACCCACGGAGCTCGAAGGGAAGTGCGAGCGGGCGGCGGGTGTCGAGACGCCGGGGCTCGACTTCGCGCGGCTCAGCGCCTACCGGGACTACATGGTCTCGGGCCACGACGACTCGAAACGGATCGCCCGCTACGAGGAGCGCGGTGTCACGGTGATCAAGGACACCGGGCGGATCGCGGGGCCGGGTCGGGTCGAGGCCGGCGGGAGCCTCCTGGAGGCGGATGCGATCGTGGTCGCGACCGGCGCCGAGGCGGTCGTGCCGCCGATCCCGGGGCTGAGAGAGGCTGGCTTCTGGACGAATCGCGAGGCGACCGACGTGACCGAGATCCCGGGCAGCGTGGTCGCGATCGGCGGGGGAGTCGTCGGGATCGAGCTCGGCCAGTTCCTCGCCCGCTTCGGCTCCCGCGTGACGATCGTCCAGGGCCCGGCGCGGCTGGCCGACCGCGAGGCGCCCGAGCTCGGCGACGCGCTGCGCGACATCCTCGAGGCGGACGGGATCGAGCTCCGGCTCGGCGTGCATGCGCAGGCAGTCCGCGTCGAGGGCGACGACAGGGTCGTCTCCCTCGGCGACGGTAGCGAGGCGCGCGGCGAGGTCGTTCTCGTGGCGACCGGCCGCCGGCCGCGGACGCGGGGCATCGGCCTGGAGGCGGTCGGGATCGAGCCCGGAAGGACGGGAATCGAGATCGACGAGCGCTGCCGGGCCGGCGAGGGGATCTGGGCGATCGGCGACGTCACCGGCATCGCGCCGTTCACGCACGTCGCCAAGTACCAGGCCCGGGTCGCTGTCGCCGACATCCTCGGGCTGCCGGCGAGGGCGGACTACCGCGCCGTCCCCCGGGTGATCTTCACGGATCCGGAGGTCGCCGCCGTCGGGCTGACCGAGGCCCAGGCCCTGGAGCAGGGAATCGACGCCGTCAGCGCGACGATCGACCTCCCGAGCTCCATCGCCCGCCCCTACACCTTCCAGGAGAACCCCACCGGCACGTTCGGCGTCGTCGTCGATCGGCAGCGGCAGGTGCTGGTCGGCGCCTGGGCGGTCGCTCCGCTGGCCGGCGAGTGGATCCACACCGCCGTGCTCGCGATCCGCGCCGAGATCCCCGTCGCCGTGCTCAAGGACACGATCGCGCAGTTCCCCACCTTCTCCGAGGCGATCGGCGTCGCGCTTCGCTCGCTGCCCGAGGCGGTGGCGAACGAGTGCGTGCTGGACCACTGCCCGCACCCGGCGATGGCGCAGGAGCTGGCCGGGGCGCGCTAGGAGGAACGATGCCCGAGAACACGATCAGCATCCTCGACGGCTCCACGTTCGTCGTGAGCGACCGCCGCGGCGACATCGACGCCGGGCCCGATCAGCCGCACGGGCTCTTCTACAAGGACACGCGCTTCCTGTCGCGCTGGCGCCTGACCGTGAACGGAACGGCGCCGGACGTTCTCTCGACCGACGACGTGGACTACTTCGCCGCCCAGTTCTTCCTCGTGCCGCCGACCGGGACGATCTACAGGAACCCGTACCTGTCGGTGATCCGCAAGCGCTTCGTCGGCGAGGGCTTCCACGAGGACGTGACGGTGCTGAACCACGATGCTGAGCCGGCGACGCTCGAGCTCAGGATCGAGGCGGGAGCGGACTTCGCCGACCTCTTCGAGGTCAAGGACGCGCTCGCGAAGAAGGGCAAGCTCTACCGGGAGCTGCGGGACGGCGAGCTGGTGCTCGGCTACCGCCGCGAGACGTTCGTTCGCGAGGTGCTGATCGGATCGAGCGCGCCGGTCGAGATCGAGGAGAACGCCCTTCTCTTCCGCCTGACGATCCCGCCGCGGGGCGAGTGGAGCACCTGTCTCGAGGTCAGGCCCGTCACCGAGCAGGTGTGCGTGCCGAAGTACGGGCACGGGGAGTCCGAGCCGAAGCCCAACATCGGCGAGAGCCTCGAGCAGTGGCTCGAGGACGCCCCCCGCCTCGAGACCGACTGGGACGCCCTGGAGCACATCTACCGCCGGAGCCTCGTCGACCTCGCCGCGCTCCGCTTCTACCCGGACGACGGCTCCGACGCCTCGATTCCGGCGGCCGGCCTGCCCTGGTTCATGGCCCTCTTCGGCCGCGACAGCCTGCTGACGAGCTACCAGGCGCTCCCCTTTGCGCCCGAGCTCGCGGCGACGACGCTCCGCGTGCTGGCTGCCAGGCAGGGGAAGGAGGTCGACCGCTTTCGCGAGGAGGAGCCCGGCAAGATCCTGCACGAGCTTCGCTTCGGCGAGCTGACGGTGTTCGGCGAGCGGCCCCACTCGCCCTACTTCGGCACCTACGACGCGACGCCGCTCTTCCTCGTCCTGCTCGACGAGCTGGAGCGCTGGACGGGGGATGCCGCTCTGGTGCGCGAGCTCGAAGGCCCGGCCCGCGCGGCGCTCACGTGGATCGACGAGTACGGCGACCGGGACGGCGACGGCTACGTGGAGTACGAGCGGAACACCGAGTCGGGACTCGAGAACCAGTGCTGGAAGGACTCGTGGAACTCGATCCTGTTCGCGGACGGCACGATGTCTTCGACGCCGCGGGCGACCTGCGAGATCCAGGGCTACGTCTACGACGCGAAGGTGCGCGCCGCGCGCCTTGCCCGCCAGCTCTGGGGCGACCCGGTGCTCGCGGAGCGGCTGGAGCGTGACGCGGCCGAGCTGAAGGCGCGGTTCAACCGCGACTTCTGGCTCCCGGAGCGCTCGTTCTTCGCGCTGGCGCTCGACGGCGAGAAGCGGCCGGTCGATTCCCTCACCTCGAACATCGGCCACCTGCTCTGGAGCGGTATCGTCGACGACGAGAAGGCGGAAGCAGTCGCCCGGCACCTGCTTGGCCCCGCGCTCTTCTCCGGCTGGGGCGTTCGCACGATGGCGGCCGGAGAGGGCGGCTACAACCCGATCGAGTACCACAACGGCACCGTCTGGCCGCACGACAACTCGCTCGTCGCCGCCGGGCTCGCCCGCTACGGGTACCGCGAGGAGGCGGCCCGCATCGCCGCCTCCCTGCTCGAGGCGGCGACCTACTTCCGCTACCGGCTGCCGGAGGTCTTCGCCGGCTACCCGCGCGAGCTGACCGGGTTCCCCGTCGAGTACCCCACCGCCTCGAGCCCCCAGGCCTGGGCGACGGGGACGCCGCTGCTCTTCCTCCGCGTCCTGCTCGGCCTCGAGCCGCGGGGGGATCGGCTGGAGGTCGACCCGGTGCTGCCGGACGAGATCGGCGAGCTCGCACTGCGCGGGATCCCCGGTCGCTGGGCTCGCGTCGACGCGGAGGCGGCTCGCGTGCCGGTGAGCTGAGCGTCAGTTCGCGCTGCGGGCGATCCCGTAGCCGGCGGCCGCGAGCAGCGCGGGGATCTCCCGAACGAGGTCGACGTCCTTCTGCCTCGCGTCCGGCGAGAGCGCCTCCCAGGGAAGCAGGTCCGGATGAGTCCTCGTCGCGTCGTCTCTCGGGCCGGCTGTCCACCCCTCGCGCAGACGCTCGGCTAGCCAGCGGTCGTGCTCGAGGCGGGCCAGCTCGAGCACCTCCGCCTCCGACAGCGTCGTACCCGTGTCCGGCCCGATCAGAGGCGCGACCTGGCGGCCGATCCGGGCCAGCTTGACCGCGATGTCGTCCACGTTCGCGCGGCTGCGCTCCCGGTACTCCTCGGCCAGCTCCTCCCAGTCGCGGTCAGCCGGCAGCGAGCCGAACTCGACAGCGGTGCGCCTCGTCTCCAGGTACCTCGCGTGGACGGCGCGGGCCAGCGTCTCGCGGGCGGGGCTGCGCTCGAGGCGGTAGCCGATCTCGTGCAGGAGCCGTGGCCGCTCCCGAACCGGTCGCCTGTCGTACTCGCGGTCGGCTTCGGAGAGCGCCTCCCAGGGGACGAGGAGGTCGGAGATCTTCCGCGCGTCGTCGCGCTCCGGCCCGTAGCGGAAGCCGGCGGCGCGCTTCTCCCGGCACCAGCGGTCGTGCTCGAGCTCCGCCATCGCCTCGATCGCCGCGGGTGGCAGTGCGGCCGGCTCCTCGTCCCAGTCGTCGAGCGGCGTGATCTCGAACCACACCGCCCGGAGCTGATCCGCGATTCCGTCCGCGTGATCTCGGTTCTGCCGCCTCAGCTCCTCGGGCAGCTCGCTCCAGGGGCGGTCGCCGGGCCGCGAGCCGAAGTCGGGCGAGGCGGTGCGGCTCTCGAGGTAGACGGCGTGCACAGCGTGTGCGAGCGGCTCGCGCAGGCGGTCGTGGAGCAGCGCGAACGCGTCCTCTCCGCTCGGCAGGGGCACGGCGTGGATGCTGCCGGCCCGGACGATCAACCCACCGAGCTCGGCGGCTGCCGCGGAAGCCGGGATGAACACGGGCGTCCGGCCGCCGAGGTCGTACTCCGCCTCGAGCGCGAGCGCGAGGTTCGCGCTGCGGTCGTCGAGGCAGCCGTAGACGGCGGTGGGTCGCTCGCTCGAGGCCTCGAGCAGGGCGAGGAAGTCGGGGGGAGCGGGCGTCGGCAGGAGCTCGCAGACGCGAGGGATCGCTGGGTAGCGGGCGGCAAGCAGGCGGCAGGCAGCCTCGGCGTCCCGGTCGGCGAGGGTGATCCGGGCCCTCGTGTCGAGCCCTCTGCTGCGGACATGCCGGTGCCACCGCCGCGCGGCTCCGACAGCGAGCGCAGTGCCGAGCGCTGTCGCCCCGACGACGATCGCGTGCGGCGGAACATCGCTCGGAGACTCGAACGGCCCCGCCTCCTGCGCGAGCAGCGTCTCGGCCCAGACGTCGTGGACGTTGAAGAAGTGGAGGCGGGCGTGCTGGAGGCCGGCGCCGGCAGCCCGGACGAGCTTCGCGAGCTCGGGATCTGAGATGTGGACGTAGAGATCGAGCCGCCGGTTCCCTTCCCGGGCCGCGAGGCCTGCGGCCAGCGTTGCGATGCGTGCGTTGGTGGCATCGTCTCGGCACGCGCAGACGACGTCACTCGCCCGTCCGGCTCGCACCGCGGTGAGGGTCGCAACCTGGGTGCCGTCCGCCCTGAGGACGAGCGCACCACGCTCGCGCGCCGCCTCGACCGCGTCGCTCCCGACCTCCGTGTCGACGCAGGTGACCGCCCGGCCCGCGTCGCGGAACGCCGATGCCGCGCGGAGCCCCTTGTCGCCGAGGCCGACGACGACGACGTGGGACCGTCTCAGCCCCGCCCGCAGCGCGGTCACGCGCTCCGCGAGGATCGTGAGGACGACCCGCAGGGTCACGTAGATCGAGACGATCGCCGCCAGGTAGGCGGCCAGCGTGAACTGCCACCGCTCGTCGCCGTCCCCGGAGGAGGGGAAGCCGCTCGGGAAGAGGTGCAGCGCGTCCTGCAGGCGCGCTCCGAGCGAGGCATCCTCGTCTCCGTACGCCGCCGCGAGCCCGAAGGCGGCGAGGGCCACGCCGAGCACGACGAGCCACGACCAGCGCTGCCAGAGACGCCGGCTCACCCGCCGGCTGCGGGCGCGCTCGACCTCGACGAGCTGGTGCCCGGTGCCGAGGACGCGCAGACCTCTGGCGTCGCCTCCTGGGCGTTGCTTCGGCTGAGCTCGCTGCCGTGTCATGCGGGCTCGATCGTCGCACGGGTGCGGCAGCGCGGCAAGAGAGGTGCTCGCGCAGGCGCGCTTGCCCCAACCCGCGGATCGTGTCACGATCCGAGCGGCGTGGCGGATGTCTTCGTCTCGTACGCGCGCGAGGACGCGGAGTTCGTGCGTCGGCTCGTCGCGGCGCTCGACGAGCGCGGCAAGAACGTCTGGGTCGACGCTCTCGAGATCGAGGGCGCCGACCGCTGGCGGGACGCGATTCGCGACGCGATCGACACCTCGGACGCGATCGTCTACGCGCTCAGTCCGGACTGGCTCGCCTCGACCGAGTGCGCGAAGGAGCTCGAGTACGGCCTTTCCCAGGGAAAGCGGCTCGTGCCGGTAGTCGTGAGGGAGCTGCCCGCGGACGCTGCTCCCGCGGCGCTCGCGGAGATCAACTGGATCTTCCTTCGGCCGGAGGACGACTTCGACACGGGGCTTTCCCGTCTCGCCGAGGCGCTCGACCTCGACGCCGACCTTGCCCGCGTGCACACGCGCGTCCTGACCCGGGCGCGAGCCTGGGAGCTGTCGGGCCGCAGGGCGAGCCCGCTGCTGCGAGGCGAGGAGCTGCGCCAGGCGGAGGGCTGGCTCGCACGCGCGGCGGCAGGAGCAAGGCCCCAGCCGACCGTGCTGCAGGCCGAGTTCGTGGCCGCCAGCCGCCGGCACTCGAGCCGCCGTCAACGTCTGGCGGTTGCAGCGAGCCTCGCCGTCGCCGCGCTGGCGATCGGCCTCTCGATCTTCGCGGTGCTGCAGCGCAACGAGGCGACGAGTCAGCGCAACATCGCGCGCGAGCAGCGCAACGAGGCCGAACGGCAGCGCGACCGCGCGGTCGAGCAGAGCAGCATCGCGATGTCGCGGGCGCTCGGCTCGGCGGCGGTCGCGCAGCTCGACGGCGACCCCGAGCTGGCGGTGCTGCTCGCCGCAGAGGCTCTGCGGATCTCCTCGACCGGCGAGGCGAAGGCGGCGATGGTGCGCGCGCTCGACGGCTCGTTCCTGCTGCGGGCGCTGAAGGGCCACGAGGGCTGGATCACCGCCGTCGGCTACAGCGCCGACGGGCAGCGCGTGGTCTCGGCCTCGGAGGACGGCACGGCGAGGGTCTGGGACCTCGCGAGCGGAACGAGCGTCGTTGTCGTCGACCCGGAGGCTGGACCGCTCGCGTCGGCGGTGCTCAGCCCCGACGGCGCGACGCTCGCGACGGCGGGCGAGGACGGCGTGATCAGGCTCTGGGACGCCGCGACTGGCGAGGCGCGCGGATCGCTCGGGCAGGAGGGGGACGGTGCGATCAGCGATCTCCGCTACGAGCCGGACGGCCGGGTGCTCGCGAGCACGGGCGACGGCGAGCTCCGCTTCTGGGACGTCGAGGAGCGCCGCCTGCTCGGGAGCCTCGGCGTGGACGCGTGGCGGATCGCCTTTCGCCCCGACGGGTCGTTGCTCGCCGGGATCGGCTCGGACCGGGTCCTGCGCCTGGTGCCTCTGGCGGGCGAGGCGAAGCTCGAGGAGGTCGCGGTGGGGGACGGCGGCAGCGTTCTCGGGCTCAGCTTCCACCCCGGCGGGCGGTTTGTCGCGACGGCGGGCTCGGACGGCGTCGTCCGGTTCTTCGACGTCCGGGCCGGGTCGGAGGTATCGCGCATCCAGAGCGGCGCCGCGCAGTTCGCGTCCGTCGCCTTCAGCCCGGACGGCAACCTCGTCGCGACCGCGGAGCTGCAGGAGACGGTCAGCCTCTGGAACACGGGAGACGGCTCACGCGTCCGCGTCTACTACGGGGCGAAGGGCGCCGAGACGGTCGTCGCGTACAGCCCGACCGGAAGCACGATCGCGAGCGGCGGGCAGGATCCCACCGTCTACGTCTGGAGCGCCCTCGACGAGCGGGTCAACTGGCGCCTGCTCGGACACACCGACGCCGTCCGGGACGTCGCGTACAGCCCGGACGGGGCGCTGATCGCGACGGCGAGCGCCGACGGCACCGTCCGCCTCTGGCAACCCGGCAGCGAGTCGGCCAGCCGCGTGATCGAGGCGGGGCGAAAGCTGCGCGCCGTCGCGTTCTCGCCCGACGGTGCCCGGGTCGCCGCGGCCGGTGCGGGAGGCAGCGTGGGCCTGTGGGACGCCGAGACGGGCACGCTCGAGTCGACGCTGACCGGACCGTCGGAGGCGACCTCGGCGATCGCCTTCGGGCCCTCGCTCCTCGCTGCGGGCAACGTCGACGGCTCCGTCTACCTCTGGGACACCGACGCCGGCGGGGCTCCTCGAGCGCTGACGGGGAGCGCGGGCCAGGTTCAGGCGGTCGCCTTCAGCCCCGACGGCCGGCGCCTCGCCGTCGGCTACGCGGATCACGTCGCAGCCGTCTTCGACGTCGCGAGCGGGGAGAGGGTCCTGACGATCGGGGAGTTCGCGAACATCGTCAACGGCGTCGCGTTCAGCCCCGACGGCGCTCGGCTCGCGGCGAGCGCAGCCGACGGGAGCGTCACGCTCCGCGACGCGGCGAGCGGCGAGGAGCTGCTCGCCTTTCCCGGTCACGCCCAGGCGGTGTTCGGTATCGCCTTCAGCCCCGACGGCTCGCGGCTGGCGACCGGCGGCCTGGACGGCACCGTGCGCATCTGGGACGTCGCGAGCGGCTCGCTCGTCCGCACGATGAAGCGAAGCGACGCGGCGATCGGGGCGGTCGCATTCAGCCCGGACGGCCGCCACCTCGCGAGCGCCGGATCCGACGGCATCGGGCTCGTCTGGGACGCGTGCTCCTGGTGCTCCTCGACCGCCGAGCTGCTCTCACGGGCGTCGAGCCATGTCACGCGCTGCCTGACGCGGATCGAGCGAGTCACGTTCCTGGGCGAGGAGGATGCGCGCGAGGGTGAGCCGTGCGCGGCCCGGCCGCCGTAACAGGCCGGGCTACCGCTCCGCCTTCGGGATCGAGAACCGGTGCGCGGTGTGGGTGTCGGAGAACCGCGCGACCTTCGTGTCGACGAGGCCGGCGGCTCGGCCGGCGGCGAGCACCTGCGACTCGGTCGGCTCGTCGCCGCCCTTCGGCGCGACGATCCAGAGGGCTCCGGCCGGGGCCAGGAAGCGCCTGAGCACCCCGATCCGGTCGAGGTCGGCGACCGAATCGGCGCGGAAGAGCACGAGATCCGAGCTCTCCTGCGGGTTGTCGACGGTGACGAGCACGGTGCGCCCGGCGAGGAGCTCGAGGAAGGCGGGGTCGTCCAGGCCGAGCACGGAGACGCGCGCGCCGGGCTTGACGCCGAGCTTGTCGACGAGCGTGCGGGGGTTGCGGATCCGCGCGGCCCAGCGTTCGGCCTGGTCGCCGAGCTCGAACACGGCCCACCCCTTCGAGAAGGTCACGGTCAGCCGGCCGTCGTTCGCCTCGGCGGAGCGGACGTCGCCGATCGGGATGACGAGCCGGAAGTCGCCGCGGAAGACGAGCTCGTCGGTCTCGAGCAGCGCCCTCCCCGCCGAGACGGCGTCGCCGAAGCGGGCGGTGCAGTCCGCTTCCTGACCCATCGCTAAGCTGCCCGGGCGAAGCGAGGAACGGAGGCTGCGACGGCGCGCATCCCCATCAGGGTACTCGCGTGCGCGCTCGCCGTCCTGTCGGCGGGGTGCACGGAAGCGGTCGAGGTCGACCTTCCCGGAGGCGCGACCGAGACCGGCGCCGTCGAGGAGCCAGAGCCGCTCGACGTCACGTCGGAGCTGCCGCGCTGGCTGGCTCCGGGCGGGCGTCTCGTCGTCGTCGGAACCGGGCCGGCCGGCCAGGAGGTGACGCTCCGAAGCGGCGAGACGACCCTGGCGACGACCGAGAGCGGCCCGGGTGGCCGGTTTCGGCTCGTGGCCGCCGCCCCCGGTCCGGGACGGCACCGGCTCGCGGTCGAGGCGGGCGGGCAGGAGCTCCGGCTCGGGGCGCTTCGCGTCAGGCCGCTCGTGCTCGCAGCAGGCGGCGACGTGAACCCGGGCGACGGTGTCGCGGACGCCGTCGCCGCGCTCGGCGCGCGCCACCCGTGGCTGTCCGTCGGCCCGGTGCTGCGCGCGGCCGACCTCGCGACGATCAACCTCGAGGGCGGGAGCGTCACCTATTCGGGGACGCTCTCCGGTG
>JBBILK010000026.1:11635-12321 GCA_037444965.1 Actinomycetota bacterium
TCTCCCTGGCCCGGCAAGGCGTTCCACTTCCGCGGCTCGCCCGCGATCCTCCGGGCGGCGAGGCAGGTCGGAGGGATCGACGTCGTCACGGTGGCGAACAACCACAGCCTCGACTTCGGGCAGGACGCCTTCCGCGACACGCTCGCGCACGTGCGGCGGTCACGGATCGCGGCAGTCGGCGGCGGCGCCGGCCTCGCCGCCGCGAGGCGACCGGTCGTGCTCCGCGCGGGCGGCCTGCGGGTCGCCTTTCTCGGCTACGACGACATCCAGGCCGACTTCCACGCCACGGAGCGAGCAGCGGGAACCGCACCAGCCGACCCTACCCTCATCGCTGCGGACGTGCGCGCAGCGAGACGGCGAGCCGACGTCGTTGTGGTCTGGTTCCACTGGGGGATCGAGCTTGAGACGGAGCCGAACGCCCGCCAGCGCGAGCTCGCCGCGGCGGCGCTCCGCGCCGGAGCAACCATCGTCCTGGGGGCGCACCCGCACGTCCTGCAGCCGATCGAAGAACACGGGCGAACCCTCGTCGCCTGGAGCCTCGGCAACGTCGTCTTCGAGCCGCACTCTCCGGGCACCGACGAGACGGGGATCCTCCTCGTCCGGCTCGACGCGGCCGGCGTGCTCGGCCATTCGTTCAGGCCGGCACGAATCGTCGGCGTCCAGCCGCGCCTGCCGTAAGGAGCCAT
>JBBILK010000027.1:0-10855 GCA_037444965.1 Actinomycetota bacterium
TAGATGAGTTCGGATTCCGTGGTGCTCATGCGCTCATCGCTCCGCAGCTCTCACCTTACTGGCGAATGCGGATGTGCTCCAGCCCCAACGGGGGAGGCGAGCGATCAGAGCAGGATCTGCGCGGCGAGCTTCGCCGGGCACCCGCGGCGGACGAGGTCGACCGCGCGGTGCAGGTCGACGTGCCGCTCGAGCGCGAGATCGAGAGCGTCGAACTCGTCGTAGCCGGCCCGCAAGAGCTCCTCGATCCGCCAGTTGACGACCCGCTCGTCCTCGGCCTCGATGACGATCTCGATCTCGGTGAGGCTCATCTCGCTCATTAGTCGCCAACCGTGTGCTCGTTGTTTCAGCCTTTTCGGCAGAAACGGGCGAGCGGTTTAGCGAGCCCCGAGCGGACCGAGGCGTGCGAAGCCACAGCCCGCTCCTTTCCTCACGCCCCGGCGCCTGCGGCTTCAGGGACAGGGTCGGCACCCGGACGCGCGCGTATAGGAGGAAGGCAATGCGCGCGAGGGCTGGAGCGGGCTGCAGCTACGGCACGAGCGAAACTCTGACTGAGCGGCAGCCCGCCGGCCTGATCAGCATTGACCAGACGGCCAAATCAGGCGTGGGGCCGTGCCGGCACGGTGCGGAGCCCGACCTCGACCGCCGCCCGCTGGCCGCCGCCCGGGCCGCCCGTCTTCGGCGAGGTCAGGCGGCTGTCCGCGTTCGTCCACGCTCGCGCCAGCGCGGGGCAGGCGCCGCCGGCGAAGCGCAGGCGGACGGCGTCGCGCGTCGGGCCGCTCGCGAGCCGGCGGTCGTCGTCGACGACGGTGACGCTGCCGCGTGCGCCCGGCGCGCAGACCGAGGCGTCGCTGGTCGTGAGGATCTCCAGGCTGATCGTGAGCGTCGAGACGGGCTCGGCGTAGTCGAGCCGCCACGCCGTTCCGGCCGCGACGAACGTGATCCTTCCGCCGGACGGCGGCGTCAGCGAGCCGCGGACGCGAATCGACGTCGAGGCGGCCGGTCTCAGCCTGCCGGATCCCTGAAGCGTGGTCACGCCGCGCGCGGCCCGCGGGCCGCGGACGGTGTTGGCATACGCGGCGAACGAGTAGCGGACGCCGACGATCTCGATCGGCCCGGGCTCGGTTCCCCCTGTCGCGGCGGGCGCGGGGGGAACGGCGGCCAGTCCTGCCGCGAGCACGGCAGCTGCGAGCCTCCGTCCCACGGGTACATCGTACGGCGAGACCGCCGGGACGGGTCAGCCCACGGCCGCCTCGCCGAGGAGCGCCTTCACCTCGGCGAAGAAGTCGGAGTCGGGGTTGACCCTGAACCCGGGCCCGAAGGCGAGCACCTTGGGCCCGGCCGACGTCTCGAGGTTCAGCACGACCGGCGCCTCGCCGGGGAAGCCACGGACGACCTCGGCCAGCTCGCGCACGACGCCGGCATGGGCGCGGCGCGCGTCGACGCGCAGGTGCACCTCCCGGCGCTCGGGCACCGCCTCGAACGCGGTCACGTCGAGCGCGACGAGCTTCGACTCGCCCTCCTTGTGGTCGACGCGGCCCTTGACGAGCAGCACCCGGTCGGGCTCGAGCAGCTCGCGCGCGGCCGCATAGGTCGAGTTGAAGACGACCACCTCGATCGAGCCGGTCAGGTCGTCGAGCCGCACGAACGCCATCGGGTCGCCCTTGCGGGTCGTGATCGAGCGGAGCGCGCCGACGAGGCCGCCGACGGTGACGACGTCGCCGTCCCGCCGCCCGCCGACCTCCGACAGCGGCAGGTCGACCTTCCGGCGGAGCTGCTCGCGGATCCCCTGCAACGGGTGCTCCGACACGTACAGGCCGAGCACCTCCTTCTCGAGCGCGAGGCGCTCGTGCTTGTCGAACTCCTCGGCCGGCACCGGCGGGTGGTGGCGGGGACGCGCCGCCTCGGCCTCGTCCGGCCCGAGGTCGAAGATCGAGCCCTGGCCGAGGAGCCGGTCGGCGTGCTGGCGGCCGCCCCAGGCGAGCGCCTGCTCGAGCACCGCGAGCATCCCCTTGCGCGGCGACCCGGTCGAATCGAGCGCGCCGCACTTGATCAGGCTCTCGAGCGCACGCTTGTTCACGACCCCGGGGTCGACCCGGTCGCAGAAGTCCCAGAGGGAGGTGAACTGCCCGCCCTCCTCACGGGCGGCGACGATCGCCCGGACGGCCGTCTCGCCGACGTTCTTGACGGCGTTCAGGCCGAACCGGATCTTCCCGCCGACGACCGCGAAGTCGAGCGCGGACACGTTCACGTCCGGCGGCAGCACCTCGATTCCCAGCTCCTCGCAGGCGGCGACGTAGAACGGCACCTTGTCCTTCGTGTTCATGACCGAGGAGATCAGGGCTGCCATGTACTGGGCGGGGTAGTTGGCCTTGAGGTAGGCGGTGTGGTAGGCGATCAGCGCGTAGCAGGCCGCGTGCGACTTGTTGAACGAGTAGTCCTGCGCCTGCTCCATGTCCTTCCAGAGCTGCTCGGCGACCTTCGGCTCGACGCCGTTCGCCTTGCAGCCGTCGACGAACTTGCCCCTGAGCGACGCCATCAGCGAGTGGATCTTCTTGCCGATCGCCTTGCGGAGATCGTCGGCCTCTGCGGGCGAGAAGCCCGCGAGCTGCTTCGCGATCTCCATGTACTGCTCCTGGTAGATGCAGATCCCGTGGGTTGGCTGCGTGATCGGCTTCAGCCGCTCGTCCGCGTAGACGACCTGTTCCGTTCCCGCCTTCCGGCGGGCGTAGACCGGGATGTAGCCCATCGGCCCGGGCCGGTAGAGGGCGACGAGGGCGATCAGATCCTCGAACTCGGTCGGCTTCACCTGGCGCAGCGCCTCGCGCATGCCCGACGACTCGAACTGGAAGACGCCGGTCGAGTCGCCGCGGCGGAGCATCTCGTACGTCGGCGCGTCGTCGAGGGGAACGTGGGCGAGGTCGACGTCGCCGATCAGCGCGACCGCCTCGTCGATCACGTCGAGGTTGCGAAGGCCGAGGAAGTCCATCTTGAGCAGGCCGAGCGCCTCGACGTCCTGCATCGCGAGCTGGGTGACGACCTCCGAGTCCGCGCCCTTCTGCTGCAGCGGCACGATCTCGACGAGCGGGCGGTCGGCGATGACGACGCCGGCGGCGTGGATCGAGTCCTGGCGGACGAGCCCCTCGAGCGGCCGGGCGAGGTCGACGATCTGCCGGACGACCTCGTCCTGGTCGTAGGCCTGCTTCAGCTCCTGCCCGGGCTTCAGGCAGTCGTCGAGGTAGACCTTCGGGCCCTCCGGGATCAGCTTCGCGACCTTGTCGACGACCCCGTAGGGGATGTCGAGCACGCGCCCGGCGTCACGGACGGCGGCGCGGGCCATCATCGTCCCGAAGGTGATGATCTGGGCGACGCGTTCGCGCCCGTACTTCTCGGCGACGTAGTTGATCACCTGGTCGCGCCCGTGCACCGAGAAGTCGATGTCGATGTCCGGCATCGTCTTGCGGCCGGGGTTGAGGAAGCGCTCGAACAGGAGCTCGTACTTGATCGGGTCGATGTCGGTGATCTCGAGGCAGTACGCGACGAGGGAGCCGGCGGCCGACCCTCGCCCGGGGCCGACGCCGATCCCGTTTCGCTTCGCGAAGCCGACGAAGTCGGCGACGATCAGGAAGTAGTCGGCGAACCCCATCTCCCGGATCGTCTTCAGCTCGAACGCGAGGCGATCGCGGAGCTCGGGTGTCTCCTGCTCGTAGCGGCGCCGCAGGCCGGCCTCGCAGAGCTCCACGAGCTCCTCGAACGCGTCGCGGCCGTCCTTCGTCGGGAACGTCGGGAGCAGGATCCGGTCGAGCTCGATCTTCACGGTGCAGCGCTCCGCGATCTCGAGCGTTCGGGCCATCGCCTCGGGCAGGTGACCGAACAGCGCCTGCATCTCCTGCGGCGTCTTGAAGTAGAACTGGTCGGTCTCGAACCGCCAGTGGCTCGGGTTCGCGAGCGTGTCGCCGGACTGGATGCAGAGCAGCGCCTCGTGGGCCTTCGCGTCCTCGTGGCGGAGGTAGTGGATGTCGCCCGTGGTCACGAGCGGGATCCCGGTGCGGGCGGAGAGCTCGACGAGCTGGGGGTTGATCGTCTCCTGGACCTGGAGGCCCGCGTCCTGGATCTCGACGAACGTCGAGTCGGCGCCGAAGATGTCCACGAGGCGGCGCAGCTCCGCCTCCGCGTCGGCGGGACGGCCCTGCTCGAGCGCCTTGCAGACGCGGCCGGAAAGGCAGCCGGAGAGCGCGATCAGCCCCTTCGAGTGGGCGGCCAGGAGCTCCCAGTCGACCCGCGGCTTGTAGTAGTAGCCCTCGAGGTAGCCGAGCGACGCGAGCCGGATCAGGTTCGCGTAGCCCTCGTCCGTCTCTGCGAGCAGCGTCAGGTGCGCGTACCCCTTCGTCTGCGCCCTGCGGTCGTCGGCGACGTACGCCTCGCAGCCGATCACCGGCTTGACGCCCGCCTTGCCGCAGTGCCGGTACAGCTCGACCGCGCCCGCGAGCGAGCCGTGGTCGGTGAGCGCGACCGCGGGCATCTCGAGCTCGGCGGCGCGGGCGACGAGGTCGGGGATCCTGCAGGCGCCGTCGAGGATCGAGTACTCCGAGTGGACGTGCAGGTGGACGAACGGAGCGCTCACGGCATCGGCGATTGTAGAGCCCGCCCCTGCCGGACTGATCCCGTCTGTTGCCGTGCTCGGCAACGAATCCGCCGTCGCGTGCCGCTGGTCGCGGATCGCGGGTTGACACGTCTCACCTGGCCTGACAGGTTCTCCGCGGACAGGAAAGGAGAGGACGATGGCGTTCACCGCGACGAAGGATCTGATGCTCCCCGCGACCGTGACGGGCTCGTGGCCGCGGCCGCGCTGGTACTCGATGAACATGTGGGGCCGGCCGCTCGACACCTGCATGATGGACCCCTGGTTCCGCGAGCAGTTCGCGGACGCGCACGCGATCGTCGTCTCCGACCAGGAGCGCTGCGGCCTCGACATCCTCACCACGGGCGACTACCACCTCGACGAGGACGTCGCGGGCCGCTCGTGGCACCACTACCCGCTGCAGCGCTGGCAGGGCCTCGAGCACGAGGAGCTGCAGACGCGCAACACCCGCTCGCCGCTGCTCGTCTACCCGACCGGCACGATGCTCGACTCGATCTACAAGACGTGGCGCTGGCCGCGGGTCACCGGCAAGGTCGAGCACGACCCGAGAAACCCGCTCGAGTACCCGAAGATCTGGCGGATCGCCCAGCAGAGCGCGGCCTCGGGGAAGCCGGTCAAGTTCGGCACCTGCTCGGCCCAGGTGCTCGCCTTCTTCCTCGACAGCCACACCTCCCACTACGACCTGGACGACAAGAAGCAGCTCACCTGGGACATGGCCGAGGCGATGAACCTCGAGCTGAGACAGCTCGCCGCCGCCGGCTGCAAGGTGATCCAGATCGAGGAGCCGACCCTCCACTTCATCGCCTGCTACTACCCAGAGCTGACGGAGTACATCGACTTCCTCGTCGAGGCCTTCAACCGCGAGGTCGAGGGGCTCGACGACGTCGAGATCTGGATCCACACCTGCTGGGGTAACCCGAACATGCAGAAGGTGTTCAAGGACGAGTCGTACCGCAACTCGCTCGAGATCTACCTCGACCGGCTGAAGGGTGACGTCTGGACGATCGAGGCGACCGAGAACGACCTCGCCGAGCTCCATCTGTTCGAGCCGTACAAGGACTCGCTCGCGAAGAAGATCGCCGTCGGCGTGATCAGCCACCGCACCCTGCAGGCCGACTTCCCGGACGTGATCGCCGACCGCATCCGCCGGACGCTCCGCTACATCCCGGCCGACAAGCTCGTGCTCTCGACCGACTGCGGCTTCGGGCGCCAGGGCTTCAACCGGCACCTCGCCTTCTACAAGACGGCCGGCATCCCGCTCGCGCGGAACATCGTGCTGAAGGAGCTCGGCCTCGAGGAGCGCTACGTGCCGGCCGCCGACGACGCGCTCGCCTGGGACCAGCTCCCGGACGACGAGCCGCTCACGCACCTGAAGCCGCTGCGCTAGCGGCCGGCGGCGCCTGCAGGGGCGAGCAGGAGCAGGGCGAGCAACGCCGCCCGCTCGGGCATGCGCGAGACGAGCACGTGCTCGTCGAACGCGTGTGCGCCTTCGCCGATCGGGCCGAGCCCGTCGAGCGTCGCCGTGTGGAGGCTCGTGAGGTTGCCGTCGGAGGCACCGCCGACGGAGACCTCCTCGACCGGGATGCCGAGCTCCGCCGCCGCCTCCGCAGCCCGCTCCCAGAGCTCGGCGTTGCGGGCCGTGCGCTCCATCGGCACGCGGCGGAAGCCGCCGGTGACCTCGAGCGCGATCCCCTCGCCGACCGGCTCGAGACCGCGGATCGCCTGCTCCACCTCGCTCGCCGCCTCGAGCGTGGGCACGCGCACGTCGACCTCGGCGCTCGCCTCGGGCGCGATCACGTTCGGGCGGAGCCCCCCGTCCACCGTGCCGACGTTGACCGTGATCCCCCGCTCGGGGTCGTTGAGCGCGAACAGGCGCTGGATCTGGTGCGAGATCTCGAGGATCGCGCTCACGCCCGAGAGCGGGTTCACGCCGGCGTGGGCCGCCCGGCCGCGAACGGTGACGACGAACCGCCCGACGCCCTTGCGGGCCGTCTTCAGCTTCCCGGCCGGCCCGAACGCTCCCTCGAGGATGAAGGCGCGCTCCGCGCTGCGCGCGAGCAGCGTCACGTAGCGCCGGGACTCGACGCTCCCGATCTCCTCGTCCGTGTTGACGAGCACGACCGGCGCCACCTGCGGCTCGAGGCCGAGCGCGTCGAGCGCACGCAGGGCGTACACGAGCTGCGCGAGCCCGCCCTTCATGTCGAAGACGCCGGGGCCGTGAAGCTCGTCCCCGACGACGCGTACCGGCATCTGCTCGATCGTCCCGACGGGCCAGATCGTGTCGAGGTGGCCGACGACGAGCTGGTAGGGGGCTCCGCGCGCTCGCTCGGCCGGTCGCGCGTACAGGTGATCGCCCACCGCCTCGCCGCGGAGCCGCCGGACCGTGTAGCGGGCCGCCTCGAGCTCCTCGGTGAGGATCGCCCGCACGGGCTCCTGCGCGGCAGGGTCGAGCGTCGGCGACTCGGCCCGCGCGAGCCTGCCGAGCAGGTCGCACATCTCGTCCGCGTGGCCGCGGAGCCAGTCGAGCAACTCGCGGGACTCGCTTGCGCCCATCCCGGCTACCGGTGGAAGTCGACGGGGAACGGGAACGAGAACGACCGATCGACTGCGGCGAACCGCCCCGGGTGGAGGTAGGCGAGCAGCGGACGGCCGTGGATGAGCTCGGCGTCGTCTCGCTCCCACGCCCGCAGCGCCCGTTCGTCGACGCCGGCCGCCACCACCTCGCCGACGACGAGGCTCGCCTCGCCGAACCCGTCCACGACGCGGTCGAGGCGGCACTCGAGGAACAGGTAGCAGCCCTCGACGAGCACCCCTGGGACCGCGCTCGCCGGGAACGTCTCGAGCGCGGCCAGGCTCGGCTTCGAGGAATCGACCTCGTGGGGGGCCGCGGCCAGACTGGCCAGGACGATCTGGTCCGGCCCGGGGAAGCTGACCGTGAACGCTCCGCGGCCCACCGCGTTCGCGTACGTCTCGTGCGCCGGCGTGCAGACGAAGCAGAAGTAGTTGGCCCAGCCGAGCGGCATCGCCATGTGCTTCGGTGCGAGGTCGTGGGTGCCGTCGGCGCGGAGGGTCCCGACCAGCACGAGCGGGGAGACGACGAAGAACTTCGCCCAGACCGGCGCCGCGGTCGAGACGGGAATGATCGCCGGTCGCTCCTCGTGCTTCACGCCATGTCCTCGTCCGTGCATGGTCGCCGACCCGGCGGCGCGCCGCATCGGCGGATGCGCCGATTCGCTCCTCGGAAAAGTACGCATCGACGCGGCGCCGAGGTGTTCGGGAATCCCGCAGGCCGGATCAGGATCTCCCCGGATGCCGCTTGCCGGCAGCCCGCCGAGGATTGAGCCGTGGCCCGTCTCGACGACACTCCCGCTGCGGAAGCGCTCGCGAGAGCGCAGCGCCCGGCCGAGGAGGCCCTCCGGCTGCACCCGTTCTACCGCGGGAAGATGCAGACGCTGCCGAAGTGCGCGGTGCGCGGCTTCGACGACCTCGCGGTCTGGTACACGCCCGGCGTGGCGGCCCCGTGCAAGGCGATCCAGGCCGATCCGGACCTCGTCTGGGCGCACACGAACCGCGGCAACACGATCGCGATCGTCACCGACGGCACTCGCGTCCTCGGGCTCGGCGACATCGGGCCCGAGGCGGGCCTGCCCGTGATGGAGGGCAAGGCGCTCCTGTTCAAGCACCTCGGCGGCGTCGACGCGGTCCCGCTCTGCCTCGCGACGAAGGACGAGGACGAGCTGGTCCGCACGGTCCGGCTGCTCCAGCCCGCCTTCGGCGGCATCAACCTCGAGGACATCGCGCAGCCGAAGTGCTTCCGGATCCTCGAGCGTCTGCGCCGCGAGCTCGAGATCCCCGTCTGGCACGACGACCAGCAGGGCACCGCGACCGCGCTCCTCGCGGGGCTGATCAACGGGCTCGCAGTCGTCGGCAAGGAGATCGACCGCGTCACGCTCGCCCTCGTCGGGGTCGGGGCGGCCGGCGTCGCCAGCTACCGGCTGCTCACGAAGAACGGCGTCGATCCCGCGCGGGTCGTCGCCTGCGACTCGCAGGGGATCCTGCACCCGGGCCGCCGCGACCTCGAGCGGCGCCGCGCCGAGTACCCCGACAAGTGGCGGGTCTGCAACGAGACGAACGGCGCGCGCCGGGTGGGCGGCCTCGCCGAGGCGCTGCACGGCGCGGACGTCTGCGTCGCCTTCTCCGCGTCGGGACCCGGCATCATCGATCCGGCCTGGGTCGCGACGATGGCGCGTGACGCGATCGTCTTCGCCTGCGCGAACCCGGTCCCGGAGCTCTGGCCCTGGGAGGCGAAGGCCGCAGGAGCCCGGATCGTCGCCACCGGCCGCAGCGACTTCGAAAACCAGCTCAACAACTCCCTCGTCTTCCCCGGCCTCTTCCGGGGCGTCCTCGACGTGCGCGCCCGCGCGATCACCGACGGGATGGCCTCGGCGGCTGCCCGAGCGCTCGCCGGCTTCGCCCGGGAGCGCGGCATCGACGAGGGCGACATCCTGCCGCGCATGGACGAGTGGGCGGTGCACGCCCGCGTCGCCGCCGCAGCGGGTCTCGCCGCCCAGGAGGAAGGGGTCGCCCGCCTCAGCCCGACGCGGGACGAGCTCCTCTCGGGCGCCGAGGCGACGATGCGGACGGCCCGCGAGTCGACCGCGCTGCTCATGCGCGAGGGCCTCATCCCCGAGCCACCGGAGGCGTCGTGACACGCATCGCGGTTCTCCTCACCGTCGCCCTCTCCCTCGCGCTCGCCGCCTGCGGCGGCGAGCCCGCCACGGTCGAGCTGACCCAGCAGGCGAGCGGAACGTCCGTCGCGCTCGAGCCCGGGCAGCAGCTCGTTGTCTCGCTCGAGTCGAACCCGTCGACCGGTTTCCAGTGGAACCTCGCCCGGCAGCCGGACGGGAACGTGCTGACGCTCGTCTCCTCGACCTACGTCGAGCCGGCGACGACCGGCGACGTGGTCGGCGCGCCCGGAACGGAGGTCTGGACGTTCGAGGCGGCCGGAAGCGGCACGACCTCCTTCGAGCTCGCCTACTTCCGATCGTTCGAGCCGGAAACGGTGGAGGGCACGTTCAGCCTCGAGGTCGAGGTTTCCTAGCGGCGCCTGCGGCGCGGAGAACCTGGGTCACAATGGACGGGTGAGCAGCTTCACCGTCCCGACCCGCTACTGGCACCGGCTGGACGACGGCCGTGTCCAGTGCGACCTCTGCCCCCGGCTCTGCAAGCTCGGTGAGGGCCAGCGCGGCCTCTGCTTCGTGCGGGCGCGCGAGGGCGACTCGATCGTGCTGACGAGCTACGGCCGCTCGAGCGGGTTCTGCGTCGACCCGATCGAGAAGAAGCCGCTCAACCACTTCCTGCCTGGCTCCTCCGTGCTCTCGTTCGGCACCGCGGGCTGCAACCTCTCCTGCCGCTTCTGCCAGAACTGGGACCTCTCGAAGTCCAGGGAGATCGACACGCTCACCGACCGCGCCTCGCCCGGGACGATCGCACGGGCGGCGACAGAGCTCGGCTGCGCGAGCGTCGCGTTCACCTACAACGACCCCGTGATCTTCCTCGAGTACGCGGTCGACGTCGCCGACGCCTGCCGCGCCGCCGGCGTCAGGGCGGTGGCGGTGACAGCCGGCTACATCCGTCCCGAGCCGCGGGCGGACTTCTTCCGGCACCTGGACGCGGCGAACGTCGACCTGAAGGCGTTCACCGAGGACTTCTACCGCGACCTCTGCGCCGGCCGCCTCGCGCCGGTGCTGGACACCCTCCGCTACGTGAAGCACGAGACGGACGTCTGGCTCGAGGTCACGACGCTGCTGATTCCCGGCAAGAACGACTCGGACGAGGAGCTCGACGCGCTCACGACCTGGGTCGCCGGCGAGCTCGGGCCCGACGTGCCGATGCACTTCACCGCCTTCCACCCGGACTACCGGCTGCTCGACGTGCCGCCGACGCCCCCCGAGACGCTCGCCCGCGCCCGGGAGATCGCCCGTCGCAACGGAATCCGCTACGCGTACACGGGGAACGTCCGCGACCCCGAGGGCGGGAGCACGGTCTGCCACGGCTGCGGCGAGCTCCTCGTCGAGCGCGACTGGTATCGCCTCGGCGCCTACCGCCTCACGGACGACGGCCGCTGCGAGACGTGCGGCACCCGGATCGCCGGCGTCTTCGACGGCCCGCCCGGCTCCTTCGGCGCCCGCCGGGTGCCCGTCCGCCTGGCAGACT
>JBBILK010000027.1:10865-11737 GCA_037444965.1 Actinomycetota bacterium
CGAGCTGGGACGATCCGGGGCTCCCGGACCGGGAGCGGCCGCTCGCCCCGCGCGGCCGGAAGGCGGCGAAGGCGATGGCCGAGCACCTCGAGCGCGAGCGCGTTCGGCCCGGCCTCGTCCTCTGCTCGTCAGCGACGCGGACCCGCGAGACGCTCGAGCGAATCACCCCCGCGCTGGGCAAGGAGACGCAGATCGAGATCGAGGACGGCCTCTACGCGGCCAGCGCGTCGCAGCTGCTCGCCCGGCTCCGCCGCGTACCCGATCCTGTCGCGTCGGTGCTCCTGATCGGACACAACCCCGGGCTCCAGGAGCTGGCGCTGACGCTCGCGGCGGCAGGGAGCGAGCTTCCCCGGTTGCGCGAGAAGCTCCCGACGGGCGGGCTCGCCGTGATCGAGCTGCGGCGGCTCACCTGGTCGGGCCTCCAGCCGGGAGACGGCGAGCTCGTCGGCCTCGTGCTGCCGCGCGAGCTGTAGATGATCGACCCGAGCCCGGCCGGTCGGTGACCGACGCCGACTGCGTGGCGTTCCTGCGCTTCGCGCTCCCGCTGCTGGGGCTGCGCTGGCAAGGGTTCCGCAGGGTGCGGCGGCAGGTCTGCCGGCGCATCGCCGCGCGCCTCGAGGAGCTCGGGCTCCCGGACCTCGCGAGCTACCGCGCGCAGCTCGAGGTGGACCCGGCAGAGTGGGCGGTGCTCGACGCGCTCTGCCGCGTCACGAGCTCGCGCTTCGCCCGCGACCGCGGCGTCTGGGAGACGCTCCGGGAGGCCGTCCTGCCCGAGCTCGCGCGCGCGGCCCGCGATCGAGCGGCCCGCGCGCTCCGGGCGTGGAGCGCCGGCTGCGCCTTTCCCCGAACGAGATGGGGCGCCTGGGCATCAT
>JBBILK010000027.1:11747-12217 GCA_037444965.1 Actinomycetota bacterium
CTGCGCCTCGGGCGAGGAGCCCTACACGCTCGCGCTGCTCTGGGAGCTCGAGCTCGCCCCCGGCTTCCCCGGCCTCGGCCTCGACGTCGTCGCGACCGACGTCGACGAGGCCGTGCTCGCGCGCGCCCGCGAGGCGCTCTACCCGGCCAGCAGCCTCAGAGAGCTCCCCGAGCGCTGGCGTGACGAGGCGTTCGCCAGGGAGGGCGCCCGTTTCCGCCTGCGGCCCGAGCATCGCGACGCGGTCCGTTTCCTCCGGCACGACGTCCGCACGACGCCGCCCGACGGTTCCTTCGACCTCGTTCTCTGCCGCAACCTCGCCTTCACCTACTTCGACGAGCGTGGCCAACGCGGTGTCGCGGCGCTCCTCGCGAGCGCGCTCCGCCCGGGCGGCGCCCTCGTGCTCGGGAGCCACGAGACGCTCCCCGCGGACTGCCCCGAGCTCGAGCCCTGGCCCGCCGCGCCGCTCCTGC
>JBBILK010000028.1:0-5749 GCA_037444965.1 Actinomycetota bacterium
TGAACGCGAGATGAGCCGAGACTGTCGGCACATCTCGGTGACTGTCCAGGCTAGGCGGCTGCGCGCAACCGTGCGGCGGCCTCTTCGGGAGCGAGCGGGTTGACGAAGAGGCCGGCGCCCAGCTCGAGGCCGGCGAGCGGAACGAGTCGCGGGAGCACCTCCAGGCGCCAGTGACTGGCGCCGCCCGCGAGCGGCGCCGTTCTGAGCCAGGCGTTGAACGGAACGTCGCCTTCGAGCTCGCGTAACCGGCCGATCAGCTCTGACGCGAGCGCGAGCGCGAGCGCGAGGAGCGGGCTTTCGAAGCCGTTCGGCTCGCAGCGGACGGGCGCGACGAGGAGCTCGTACGGCCCCCTGCTCGCGAACGGGCACACCGCGAGGAGCCCGTCGCGCTCGAGGAGCACACGGGTTCCGGTAGCACGTTCCTCCTCGAGGAGCCGGCACACCGGGCAGGGCTCGCCGGCGGCGTGCGGCCGGGCCTCGGGCGGGACCTCGGGGAGCCAGGCGAGCTGCGAGTGGCTGTGGGCGATGCTGGCACCGGCAGGCCGCCCCTCGTTGACGAAGGCGTGGAGGTAGGCGGTCTTCCCGGCCGGGGTATCGCGGGCGCGCAGCTGCCAGCAGCGGGCCGTTGCGGCGAGCTCGTCGGAAGCGAGCTCGGCAAGCGAGCAGACGTGGCGGGGGCTGTGGACGACCACTTCCTGGCGGTCGAGCGCCGGGAACTTGTTGGGAACGACGCGAGCACGCCACCCGGGCGTGTCGGGAGCGCGATCGGGCGGACCGACCGCGAGCACCTCGGGCGGCGTCAGCGTCTCGTTGCCCTCGCAGAACGGGCAGACCGGCTCCGCGCTCGAGGCGGCCGCGCCGGGCCTGCTGGCCCGGCCGGGCGCGATCACGACGTGCCGTCCCGAGCGCCGGTCGAGGCGAAGCCGGTAGCCGCCCTGGCCGTTCAGCTCCCGCCCGGCCGCTCCCCGCCGCCCATCGAGCCGAGGAACGGCTTCAGGAGCTCGAGCGGGAGGGGGAGGATCATGGTCTGGGTGCGCTCGGCACTCATCTCGATCAGCGTCTGCAGGTAGCGCAGCTGCAAGGCGGTCGGGTTGACGCTGATCACGTTCGCCGCGTCCTTGAGCCGCTCGGAGGCCTGGAACTCACCTTCCGCGGCGATGATCTTCGCCCGCCGCTCCCGCTCGGCCTCGGCCTGGCGCGCCATCGCCCGCTGCATCCCGGACGGGATCTCGACGTCCTTGATCTCGACGATCGAGACCTTGATCCCCCAGGGCGACGTCGCCTCGTCGATGATCTGCTGGAGGATCGAGTTGATCTTGTCCCGCTCGGCGAGGAGCTCGTCGAGCTGATGTTGACCGAGCACGCTGCGGAGGGTGGTTTGCGCGATCTGGGAGGTGGCGACCATGAAGTTCTCGACCTGGACGATCGCGTTCGTCGGCTCGATGATGCGGAAGTAGGCGACGGCGTTCACGCGCACCGGGACGTTGTCCTTCGTGATCACCTCCTGCGGCGGGACGTTCAGCGTCACCGTGCGGAGGTCGACGCGGACCATCTTGTCGACGATCGGGATCAGGAAGAACAGGCCCGGGCCTTTCGGCGGGGTGAGCAGGCGGCCGAGGCGGAAGACGACGCCGCGCTCGTACTCCCGGGCCACGCGTACCGACGCGGCGAGCAGGAGCAGGAGGATGACGACGACCGCGATGATCGCCACGTAAGCACCAGTCATGGAGCTCCTTTACCTCCCGCGCCGGCCTCGAGCCGAGCGGGATCTCTCGGGGTTACGGGACAACGGCCGGCTCTTCGACGCGCTCGACCTCCAGCACGAGCCCGTCTGACAGTCTCTCAACTCTGACGCTCGTCCCGGCTGGAATGGGCTCCCCACTCGCCGAGCGGCCGCGCCAGATCTCGCCGTGGACGAAGACGAGCCCCTCAGGAGCGAGCGTCTCGCGGACGATGCCGAGCTCGCCGAGGAGCTCCTCTCGCCCCGTTCTCGGCGGTCGCCGGCGAGCGACCACGACCTTCGTGATCACGAAGCCGACGAACAGCGCGAAGACGGCGGCGATGGCGACGGCGACGGAGAGCGAGACCTGGTACGACTCGCCCGCCGGGTCGAAGAGGAGCAGGGCGCCGATCACGAAGGCCACCGCCCCGGCTACCGCGAGCGCGCCGTGGCTGACGACGAACGCTTCCGCGACGAAGAACCCGAACGCGACGAGCATGAGCAGGATGCCGGCCCAG
The DNA here is from genome assembly GCA_037444965.1 of Actinomycetota bacterium. GTDB lineage: Bacteria > Actinomycetota > Thermoleophilia > Gaiellales > Gaiellaceae > JBBILK01. The sequence continues at coordinate 2,239 of JBBILK010000028.1, forward strand.
CTGAACGGCAGCACCTGGAGGCCGAACAGCCCGACGATGAGGGCGATCGAGCCGAACGCGGCCGGGAAGATCAGGCCCGGGTTGAAGAGCTCGACCGTGATCGCGAGCACGCCGAGCGAGAGCAGGAGCGTGATGATGTTCGGGTCGATGAGCGTGTCGAGGATCTGCTTCCAGAGTCCCATCTCCACGGTCGTGACCTCGGCGCCGGCGGTGTCGAGGACGATCTGCTTCGCGCCCTTCGTCGTCCGGCCGTCGATCTCGACGAGGAGCGTGTCGAGATCGGGGGCGACGACGTCGATCACGTTCTGCTCGAGGGCCTCCGTCGCCGTCAGGTTCGCCGCCTGCCGGACGGCCTTCTCCACCCAGTCGGTGTTGCGCCCGTGCGTCTCCGCGAGCGCCTTCAGCGAGGCGACAGCGTCGTTGACGACCTTGCGTTTCAGATCCTCCTGGATGTCCTCGCCGCCGACGGAGATCGGCGTCGAGGAGCCGAGGTTCGTTCCCGGCGCCATCGCGGCGATGTCACCCGCCTGCACGATCCAGACGCCGGCCGAGGCCGCCCGGGCGCCGTCGGGCGAGACGTAGACGATCACCGGCAGCGGCGAGGCCAGCATGCGCTTGTAGATGTCTCGCATCGCCTCGGAGAGGCCGCCCGGGGTGTCGAGCAGGATCACGACCGCGTCGTAGCCCTCGTCTTCCGCCTTTGCGATCGAGTCTGTGACGAAGTCGGCCGTGACCGGGTTGACGTCGTTCTCGAACGCGATCGCGAGCACACGCGGCCGATTCTCCTGCCCGCTCGCGGTCACGGCGAGCGCGAGAACAGCCCCAAGTGCTGCGCCGAGCGTAAGAAATGCCCGCACGTACCGCACTTCAGACCCGGCCGAATCGTACCAGCCGGTCCCCCGTGCGGGTCTTGCCAGACGGAGGGATCTCTGCTTCCCTGGGGAAGCTGCACCCGCGCCCATGCTGCTGCGCGTCCTCATCCTCGCGATCGCCGCCGCCCTCTGCGAGACGGCGGCGGCCCCGGCGTCCGTCCAGGTGACCGGCCGTGACGAGCCGCTTGCCGGCGCCCGTCTCCTGCTCGAGGAGACGCAGGTCGCGCTACCTCCACGCTCTGCGCCGTTCCGGTTCGACCTGGTCGGTCTGCACTGGCAGGGCCCGGGAACCGTCTGGTTCAGGACGCGCTCGACCGGCGGGGTCTGGAGCGAGTGGCACGAAGCGTCGCCGGAGAGCGAGGACCGGCCGGATCCCGGCACAGGGGAGGCACGCCGGCGATCCGCCTGGCGAGTCGGGAACCCCTGGTGGACCGGCTCCTCGAGCGCAATCCAGTACCGCCTCGAGGGACGGGTCGAGCGGCTTCGTGCGTACTTCGTCTCGTCGCCGCCGCGGCGAGAGCGGCAGCTTGCGACCGCGTCTGCGCCTGCCGTCGTCTCCCGGGCTGGCTGGGGGGCCGACGAGTCGATCGTGCGCGCGCCGCCGTCGTACGCTCCCCGCCTGGAGCTCGCGATCGTCCATCACACGGCCGGCGCGAACGACTACGGGCCTGACGAATCGGCCGCGATCATCCGTGCGATCCAGGCGTACCACGTGAAGGCGAACGGCTGGAACGACATCGGCTACAACCTCCTCGTCGACAGGTACGGCCAGGTCTTCGAGGGCCGCGCCGGCGGAATCGACCGGAATGTCGTCGGCGCGCACGCGGCCGGGTTCAACGCCGTCTCCACCGGCGTGGCCGTGCTCGGCAGCTACGGCGACGAGGACGTCACGGAGCAAGCGGAAGCCGCGCTCGCCTCCGTGCTCGCGTGGCGGCTCGACGTCGCCCACGTCGACCCGAGCTCCACTCCGATCGTGAGCTCCGGCGGCAACGGACGGTTTCCGAGGGGAACACCGGTGCAGCTGCGGGCGATCTCCGGCCACCGTGACACGGGCGACACCGCCTGTCCCGGCACGCGCCTGTACGACCGGCTACCTGTGCTCGCCGAGACGGCCGCCGGGATCGGCATGCCGAAACTCTACGAGCCCCGCGCCGCTCCGGCGACGCTCGCCGCCGACTCGAGCGGCGGGATCCAGCCGATCGTCTTCACCGCGCGCTCGAGCGCGCCGCTCTCCTGGTCGGTGACGGTGCTCGACGAGGAGACGGGGTCGGCGGTTGCCTCGGGCTCGGGCTACGGCGAGTCCGTGCTCTGGACGTGGGATCCGGGCGCGGGCGGGGCTCCGGTCGATCTCGAGGGTCACTACGTCGCGACACTCGCAGCCGAGGGAGCGCGACCTGCCACGATCCGCCTCTGGAACCCCTCCCCGCCGGCCCCCGCGCTCGGTCTCTCGGAGCTCAGGGCCGAACCCGCCGTACTGACGCCGAACGGCGACGGTGACGGCGACACGGTCGCGATCTCGTTCGAGCTCGCCGCCGCGGCGAGTGTCCGGATCCGCCTGCTCGACGAGACGGGTGGCAGGGTGGCCACGATCCTCCGCGAGCGGAGCTTCCCGGCAGGAGCTGCCCGGGTCGTGTGGGACGGCTCCACGACCGAAGGGACGACGCTCTCGGACGGCCGCTACCGGCTCGCTGTCCGGGCACGCCAGGGGACGACGACCGCCGTGAGCTCGGCGCCGGTGGTGATCGACCGGACGCTCGGCGGCCTTCGCCTGAGCAGGACTGCGATCTCGCCGAACGGCGACGGTAGGAAGGACACGGTCGAGATCGGCTTCGAGCTCGTCCGGCCGGCCGACGTCCGGGTGCTCGTCCGGCGCCCGGGCCGGACTGTCGCGACGCTCGCAGCAGTCCCGCTCGCCGCTGGATCGCACCGGCTCGGCTGGGACGGGCAGGCCGGCAGCAGTCGCGTCGCGGACGGCTCCTACACGGTGGTCGTCGAGGCGCGTACGACGCTCGGTCTGCGGCGCCTCCGCAGTGCGCTGCGGGTCGACAGCGCCCGTCCGGAGCTGACGATTCGCAGAGTCCTCGCCAACGGCAGCGTGCCTCGAATCCGGCTGTGGCTGAGCGAGCGGGTGAGGCTTCGAGTCTGGACGGATGCCGGCGCGAACACCGTCGAGCGGGAGGCGGGGGAGCAGCTCGTCTCCGTTCCCGCCGGCGCGACTCGCGTGCGGCTGGTCGCGTGGGACGCGGCTGGAAACGCGAGCCGGCCCGTCAGGCTGTCGCTACGACCGTGACGTCCCCGCTCGCAACGAGCCGCCGGCCGGACGCGGTCTCGAGCTCGAGCTGCCCGTCCGGCGTGATCCCGGCTGCGATCCCTGTCAGCTCGCCCGCCGCGACGCGACGCCCGCGCAGGTAGTCGCGTGCGTCGATCTCCGCAGCGAGCGCGGAAAGACCGGCGCCGCGCCAGCGCTCGTAGAGCCCTTCGAGCTCGAGGAGAAGCTCGGCCAGGAGCGGCGCCCGCGCGCGCTGTACGCCGTCGACGAGGCGCAAGGACGTTGCGGGAAGCACGGCGCGCTTCGGGAGCTCGCGCTCGTCCTGGTTGACGTTGAGGCCGATGCCGAGAACGACGGCTCCGGCGCGGAT
>JBBILK010000028.1:5759-12197 GCA_037444965.1 Actinomycetota bacterium
CATCTTGCGCCCCTCGACGAGGACGTCGTTCGGCCACTTCAGTGCGCAGGAGCGACCGAGCGCCCGCTCGGCGACGCGGACGACGGCGAGGCCGGCTACGAGCGAGAGGCCCGCGGCCTCCGTGATCACCGCTGGGCGCAGGAGCACGGAGCAGAGGATCGCGGTGCCCGGCGGCGCCTCCCAGCGCCGCCCGAGCCGCCCACGGCCTCTCGTCTGCTGCTCGCAGACCGCGGTCGCGCCCTCCGGGTGCTCTGGGGCCAGGAGCTGCTGCGTCGACGTGCACGAGAAGCGGTACAGGTAGGGAACGCCGAAGCGGCCGCGAATGAGCGAGACGACTGCGTCCGCCGTCAGCGTGTCCGCCATCGACCGCACTACACTACCCTCGCCGTGGCGTCCGTGGAGACTGAGCGCGCGTTGAGGATGCGAGGCTCGCCGTTCGTCTACACGCGTCTCTCCGACGCCGATCTCGTCCACCGGGCCAACGACGGCGACTCGCGTGCCCTCGAGGCGCTCGTCGAGCGCTACTCCGGGAAGGTGTCGCGTCTGACGACGGAGATCCTCGGAGACATCGAGGACGCGAGGGACGCCGCCCAGGAGTCGCTCCTGAAGCTCAGCACCCGTTTGCGCCAGTTCCGCGGCGACTGCCAGTTCTCGACGTGGCTGCACCGACTCGTCGTCAACACCTGCCGCGACCTCGCCGACCGTCAGCGGCTTCGCCGCGGCTTCAGCCTGGACGAGGCAAGCGACTCACGGATCGACGAGACGAGCGATCCGTCGCGCCTGGTGCAGCTCGGCGACCTCCGTCGCGAGCTGAGCGCCGCGCTCGCCCGCCTGACCGCCGAGCAGCGGCGTGTCGTGCTGTTGCGAGACACGCTCGATCTCTCCTACGAGGAGATCGGCCGCCTCGTCCGGATCCCGGTCGGCACGGCGAAGAGCTACGTCCACCGGGGCCGCGACAACCTCCGGCGGCGGTTGCAGGAGTACGCGAGCGCGTGACGTCGCTGGGCCGGGCGGAGATCGAGGCGATCCTCCCGCACCGGGAGCCGTTCCTCCTCATCGACGAGGTCGTCGTGCTCGAGCCGGGCGCGAGGGTGGTGGCGAGGAAGCGGGTCCGGGACGACGAGTGGTACCTCGCGGGCCACTTCCCCGGCAATCCGATCATGCCCGGCGTACTGATGGTGGAGGCGCTCGCGCAGACCGGCGCGCTCGCCGTTCTCTCCGACGAGACGAACCGGGGAAAGCTCGTGCTCTTCGCGGGCATCGACGACCTGCGCTTCAAGCGGATCGTGCGGCCCGGCGACGAGCTCGAGCTCGAGTGCGAGCTCGAGCGGATGCGCGGGCCGGTCGGCCGGGGCAAGGCGCGCGCGACCGTCGGTGGCGAGCTCGCCGTGCGGGGAACGCTGACCTTCGCGGTTACCGAGGCCGCTCCGCCGGAGAGCGCGTGATCGCCCGCGCCTCGGGTGACGTCCGGGTCGGCGTCACCGGGCTCGGAACGTACCTGCCGGAGCAGGTGCTCACGAACGAGGAGCTTGCCCGGATGATCGGGAAGACGGAGGAGTGGATCCGGGCGCGGACCGGAATCGAGGAGCGTCGCCTGGCCGCGCCGAGCGAGGCGGCCAGCGATCTCGCCGTACCGGCGGCGACGGTCGCTCTCGCCGACGCCGGCGTCGCGGCGGAGTCGGTCGACCTCGTGATCGTCGCCACGGCTTCTTCCGACATGCTCTTCCCGGCGACCGCCAGCCTCGTCGCGGCGAGGATCGGCGCGGTGGACGCTGCCGCCTACGACCTCTCGGCCGCGTGCACCGGGTTCGTCTACGCGCTCGCGCAGGCCCACTCGGCCCTCGTCTCCGGACTCGCGCGCAGAGCGCTCGTGATCGGCTCGGAGGTCCTCTCGCGATTCACGAACTGGCAGGACCCGTCGACGTGCATCCTGTTCGGCGACGGTGCGGGCGCGGCCGTGCTCGAGCGCGTGGACGGTGAGGGGTTCCTCGGGTTCGAGCTCGGGTGCGACGGAACCCGGGCAGGGCAGCTCGCCTTGCCGGCGGGCGGGTCGCGTGCACCGGCATCCGCGGCGACGGTCGCCGCGGGCCTGCACACGATCCGGATGGCGGGCCAGGAAGTGTTCCGCTTCTCGACACGCGTGATCGTGGCATCGGTCGAGCGCCTGCTGCGAGCGTGTGGGCTGACGATCCGCGAGGTCGATCTGTTCGCGCCACACCAGGCCAACCGCCGCATCATCGATCACGTCGCGCGCCGGCTCGGCTTCCCGGCGGAGGGCGTGTTGGCGAACATCGACCGGGTCGGGAATACCTCCGCCGCCTCGATCCCGCTCGTCCTCGCCGACGCGAGGCAGCGCGGAGTCCTGACGCCGGGAGCGACGGTCCTGCTCTGCGCAGCCGGCGCGGGGATGACCTGGGGCTCGGCGCTGGTCCGCTGGAACAGGGGCGGGAGCGGCCGTCCGTGAAGGTCGCCTACTGCTTTCCCGGTCAGGGCTCCCAGGAGGTGGGGATGGGGCGGGAGCTCGCCGAAGCCTTCTCCGAGGCGCGGGCGGTCTTCGAGGAAGGTTCCCGGGCGGCGGCGCTCGACCTCGCCCGGCTCTGCTTCGAGGGGCCGCTGGAGGAGCTCACCGAGACCGCGGTGCAGCAGCCGGCGCTCGTGACGACCTCGCTCGCCTGCCTGCGGGCGGTCGAGACGCTCGGCCTCGTCCCGGACGTCGTCGTCGGGCACTCCGTCGGCGAGTACTCGGCGCTCGGCGCCTGCGGGGCGCTATCCGCTCCTGATGCGATCGCGCTCGTCCGGGAGCGCGGCCTCGCGACGGCCGCCGCAGCGCAGGAAACGCCCGGGGCGATGGCTGCCGTCCTCGGCCTCGACGATGCGACGGTCGAAGCGCTCTGCGCGGAGATCGAAGGCGTCTGGCCGGCGAACTACAACTGCCCCGGCCAGATCGTCGTCTCCGGGACGGAGGCGGCTGTCGAGCAGCTGCTTCGCGAGGCCTCCGAGCACGGAGCCCGCCGCGCCGTGCGGCTCCGCGTGACAGGGGCGTTCCACAGTCCGCTGGTCGGCTCGGCCGCGCGACGGCTGCGGCCTGCCGCGGAGGCGGCGGCCTGGCGAGAGCCGAGCGTCCCGTTCATGTCGACCGTGACCGCGAGCGTCGAGGCGAAGGAGAGCTTCCCCGGATTGCTCGTCGAGCAGCTGACCGCGCCCGTTCGCTTCACGCAGGCGATCGAGAGCCTCGTTCGCTTCGGAGTCGAGCTGTTCGTCGAGATCGGTCCCGGCCAGGTGCTCGCGGGTCTCGTCCGACGCATCGACCGGTCCGTCACGGCTGTCTCCGTGGGCGACCTGGCGTCGCTCGCGAAGCTCGAGGAGGTGATCGGCGCATGAGCAGCGCCCAGTTCTGCTCGCTCGAAGGAAGAGTCGCACTCGTGACCGGTGGCTCGCGCGGGATCGGCGCGGCCGTCTCGCGGGAGCTGGCGCGCGCCGGCGCGCGAGTCGCGATCGACTACCGCGCCGGAGGGGACGCTGCGGAGGCGCTCGCGCGCGAGCTCGGCGGGATCGCCGTGCAGGCGGACGTGGCGAGCAGCGAGCAGGTGAAGGCGCTCGTCGAGCGGGTCGAGAGCGAGCTCGGCCCGATCGACGCGCTCGTCAACAACGCGGGCATCACCCGCGACACCCTGATCGTGCGGATGAGCGACGAGGAGTGGAGCGAGGTCCTCGACACGAACCTCCGCGGGATCTTCAACACCTGCCGGGCGGTCGCGCGAGGCATGCTCAAGCGAAAGAGCGGCGTGATCGTGAACATGACCAGCGTCGTCGGGCTGCACGGCAACGCCGGGCAGACGAACTACGCCGCCTCGAAGGCGGGGATCGTCGGCTTCACGAAGGCACTTGCGAAGGAGCTCGGCTCGAGAGGAGTTCGCGTCAATGCCGTCGCTCCCGGGTACATCACGACCGAGCTCACCGAGGTGCTCGCCGACGAGCTGAAGGAGCTGATCCTCTCGAACACGCCGCTCGGGCGGCTCGGCGATCCGGACGACATCGCCGGTGCGGTACGCTTCCTCTGCTCGGATGAGGCCCGGTTCGTGACCGGGGCGGTGCTCCAGGTCGACGGCGGGCTCGGGATGTAGGGAGGCGCGAGTGGCTGGCGAGAACGGGCGGCGGCGTGTGGTGGTGACCGGTGTCGGGGCGCTGACGCCGCTCGGGAACGACGCCGAGACGTTCTGGACGAACCTCGTCGCCGGGAAGAGCGGCGCCGCTCCGATCACCGCCTTCGACCCGACGGGCTACCCCGTCACCTTCGCCTGCGAGCTCAAGGACTTCGACCCGACGACCTGGGTCGAGCAGAAGAGCGTGCGTCGCATGGACCGCTTCGCACTGCTCTCGATCGCGGCGGCCCGGATGGCCGAGGCCGACTCCGGAATCGAGATCGAGCCCGAGGCAGAGCGGATCGGGGCCTCGATCGCGACGGGGATCGGCGGGCTGAAGAGCTTCCAGGACTGCCACCTGGTGCTCTGGGAGAAGGGGCCGGACCGCTGCAGCCCTTTCTCGATCCCGTCGATCCTCCCGAACATGGGCGCCGGCTGGGTGTCGATGGAGCTCGGAACGAGGGGCCCGCTCTCCTCCCAGTGCGAGGCGTGCGCCGCCTCGAACATGGCGATCGGCGACGCGCTCGACCAGATCCGCCTCGGCCGGGCCGACGTCATGTTCGCCGGAGGCACGGAATGCGGCATCGCGCCGGTCGGGATCGCCGGCTTCGGCGCGATGCGCGCGCTCTCGCGGCGCAACGACGACCCCGAACGGGCGAGCAGGCCGTTCGACGCTGAGCGAGACGGCTTCGTGATGGGCGAGGCGGCCGCCGTTCTCGTGCTCGAGGAGCTCGAGCACGCCAGGCGGCGCGGGGCGAAGATCTACGCCGAGGTGGTTGGCTACGGGCTCTCCTCCGACGCGCGGCACATCACCGAGCCGGATCCGACCGGCCAGAACCCGGCCCGCGCGATGCGGCTTGCGATGGAGGACGCGGGCGTCGGGCCGGACGAGATCGACTACATCAACGCGCACGGCACGTCCACCCCGATCGGCGATGCGAGCGAGACCCGCGTGATCAAGATCGCTCTCGGCGAGGAGAAGGCGTTCAGGACGCCGATCTCGTCCACGAAGGGCGCGACCGGCCACTGCCTGGGCGCCTCGGGAGCGGTCGAGGCGATCATCTCCGTCTTCGCCTGCCAGCGAGACGTCGTCCCGCCGACGATCAACTACGAGTACCCGGATCCCGACTGCGACCTCGACTACATTCCGAACGAGGCCCGGGAGTGGACGGTGAACGTCGCGCTGTCGAACAACTTCGGCTTCGGCGGCCACAACGCCTGCCTCATCTTCACGAAGTTCGACTGAACGGCGCCAATGCCCCGCTGGGCGACCTTCGACTGCTACGGAACGCTGATCGACTGGAATGGCGGGATTCGCTCGACACTCGAGCGGTTGTGGCCTCGGGCGGACGGCGAGCGGCTGCTCGCCCGCTACCACGAGCTGGAGCCGGTGGTCGAGCGCCAGGGGCCTGCGCTCGCGTACCGCGACGTGCTCTCGCGCTGCCTCGTTGAGCTCGCGCAGGAAGAGGGCCTGACGCTCGCGCCCGAGGACGAAGGGGCGCTCGGCGATTCGCTCCCCACCTGGCAGGCGTTCCCCGAGGTGCCCGCGGCGCTCGCGGAGCTGCGGCGCCGTGACTTCCGGCTCGCGATTCTCTCGAACACGGACCCGGATCTGCTCGCCGCCTCGGTCGAGCGGCTCGGCGTCGCGTTCGACGAGCTCGTGATTGCCTCGGAGATCGACTCCTACAAACCCGAGTACGGCCACTGGTGGACCTTCTTCGAGCGGACGGGCGCGGCCCGGGAGGAGCACGTCCACGTCGCGGCGAGCCTCTTCCACGACATCCGGCCCGCGACGGAGCTCGGGCTGCGAACCGTCTGGATCAACAGGCTCGGCGAGACCGCCGACCCGGTACCGACCCGCGAGCTGGCGGACCTCACCCGCCTCCCGGAGGTCCTGGAGGAGCTGTTCTCGTGAGCAGGCTACGGGCCCGCTGCCCGAGGTGCAGAACGCTCACCGCGGTGGCGATCGGGCCCGACTACGAGTGTCACTCGTGCGGGGCCGTGTTCGCGGCCGGGCTCGTTCGGGTCCCGGCGGCCTGGGGACGCGGCGGCGACGCGATGGCGGCGGCGGCCCATCTGCCGCTCGCGTATCCCGAGGTGGCCGTGGTCGAGGAGCCGACGCTCGCGGCGCAGAGTCTCGCGGTCGCGTCCTCGCTGCCCGAACGGCCGCTCGTGCTCGGTGGGTGCTGCTGCGCGCACATCGGAGCCATCGAGGGGCTCGCCGCGCGGCACGAGCGGCTCGGCGTGGTGTGGCTCGACGCTCACGGCGATCTCAATACGCCGGAGACCTCCCCGA